>NZ_PEMX01000009.1:0-207465 GCF_002759075.1 Pseudomonas sp. 382 | reverse complement strand
TTGCCGGCGTACTCGAAATCGGAAAAGCTCATCTGACTCATGGGATGGCAGACTTGTAGAAGGCAGTTGGACGGAGGGCTATTTCAGCACAGGTCAGATGGCCTGTGCTGACTTGATCGGAGAATCCCTAGGACGGATAGTGAAGCAATCCTGTTTACTTCAGAGGGAGAGTGATAGCATAACGCCTTTAACTCAACTGAGATTACCAGGATGGAACCTAATACAGTATCTGCGGCAAACTTTCTGGCAAAAAACTGGGACAAAATCTCAAGAATATACAAATCTGCAGACGAAGCACTGAAGATCAATATAAAAAGCGCTTATTCAACTTATTTAACAAGAGCCGCAGAAAAGCATTCCAAAGGTAAATCCTTTTTTATACGCCAGCCGACCGATATCTATAAGTACTACGTCCCAATTAGCCTTCAATACCAAGCAAAAGAAATCGAAGCACCTGATATTCAGAAATGTGTATCTCACAGCCGAACGTTGGTGATATCAGGAAGCGGTGGATCTGGAAAAAGCGTTCTACTCAAACATTTATTCCTGGACTGCATCAATAGCGGATTGTATGTCCCAATACTTTTGGAACTGCGCGACCTAAACCAGCAGTCTATCACACTTAAGGACTTCATAAGCGAAACATTAGAGGCCTATGGTTTCCGCATCGACGGAGGGTTGGTGGAGTCTTCTAAAAAAAATGGTACGTTTTGTTTTTTTCTGGATGGATACGATGAGGTAATCCATAGTAAGCGAACGAAGCTCTCCAGAGAGATCAAGCAGCTTTCAAATAAATATCCGAGCTGCCCAGTCATCATATCTTCAAGACCTGATAATACCTTATCAGGTATGGATGAATTCATGACGCTGTCAGTCGCACCATTGAATCTGAAGCAAGCGCAAGAATTGGTCAAAAAGTTGGAATTTGATGATGACATAAAAAACAATTTCTCGAAAGACTTAGAAGCCACTCTGTTTGAGAAACACAAATCTTTTCTGTCAAACCCGCTTCTTCTCTCCATCATGTTACTAACATATGGTGAGTACGCAACAATCCCAAACAAATTGAGTGTTTTTTACAACCAGGCCTTCGAAGCCTTATTCATTAAACACGACTCGTACAAAGGTGGATACAGTCGAGATTTTCTTACAAAATTAGATATTTTAGATTTCTCAAGAATTTTCTCAATATTTTCCTTGCAAACATATGACAAGCAGGTTTTTAGCGCCAGTAGAACCGACTGCTTGAAATACTTTGCGAAAGCACAAGAATCTACGCGCCTACAATTCAGCCCTGAAGACATATTATCCGATTCACTTAATGCTGTTTGTATGCTGATTGAAGACGGGCTTGAGGTGGCATTCACCCACAGAAGCTTTCAAGAGTATTTTGTAGCGCTGTATATATCCAGCGCAGCGCCGGATGTCCAGCAGCGCCTAGTAGATAGGTATTGGAACAGAATGCGCTCCGACGTGGTCATCCAGTTGCTACATGAAATCAATCCAGAACTGGTGGAGAGAACTTTAATAATTCCTGCCTTGGATCGAATGATAAAGAAAATAGGAATTAAAAATAAAGCTGGCATAACACACGCAGTCAAAATCTTTAAAACTTATTATAAAGCCCTCACAATCAGTAAAGATCGAATTGCCGCCACTTGCAACTCAATGAATGCCGATGAGATGGACGTAGTGCACTTTGCAGTCCAAAACTACGGAAAGTTTGTTCTGGCCACATCAGACGAGTATCAGAATCAGACTAAAACTTTGATCGAGAAATACTGTCCCACAACGAAAAATATTCGATATGAACGCAGTGAATTGAACATGCGAAACCAATGCTTGAAAGACTTATTAGCAGGAAAAGGTGGATTCTCCGTGGTCTACTATAACGCAGCCATTACGGTCTGGCGTGCGCTAAAAGAGAAGCATGATCGTCGCCTGGATCGGCTAGATGATCTTCTTACCTTGAAATGACAGGGTTTTGACAGCATTCACTCTGTAAACCCTGAATAATAGGGTCTCGACGGGGGTTCAAATCCCCCCGGCTCCACCAAATGATCAAAAAAAGACGTCCACGGACGTCTTTTTTTGTGCCTGCGATCCAGTAAATACGCGGCTTCCAGAGCTTTTGCGGTCTTTGGAGAGTTTTTGAGTTCCAGCCATTCGGGTATTCCAGACGGTATTCCAGCTCACCTGGTGCTAATCTTTGGAATACCGAATCAGTGCCTGAGGACAATCTCATGCCTGCTCAAAACCTCCGCCTCTCCGATCGACAGCTCAAGGGAGTCAAACCCGCGTCCAAGGATTACGTCCTCACGGACGGTGACGGTTTGCAGCTCCGCGTACGCAGCAACGGCTCGTTGCTGTGGAATTTCAACTACCGCGAACCGGTGACCAAAAAGCGCATCAACATCGGCTTCGGGACCTATCCCGAACTGTCACTGGCGAATGCACGAAAGATGGCAGTCGATGCACGCGAGCTGCTCGCCCAAGGCATCGATCCGAAGGTGCAGCGAAATACGCTGAATGAAGCCAAGCGCGCAGAAACGGAACACACCTTCGAGAACGTGGCCACCGCCTGGTTCGAGCTCAAAAAAGACTCGGTCACCCCGGCCTACGCCGAGGACATCTGGCGGTCGCTAACGCTGCATGTGTTTCCCGACTTGAAAACGACACCACTGGTGAAAATCACCGCGCCGATGGTGATCGCATTGCTTCGTCCTATCGAAGCGAAAGGCAGCCTGGAGACGGTCAAGCGTCTTAGCCAGCGGCTAAACGAGATCATGACCTACGGTCAATTCCGGCTTGATCTTCGCCAACCCGCTCAGCGGTATCCGAGCGGTATTCAAGAAGCCCAAGAAAGAGAACATGGCCGCGCTTCCACCCGAGGAGCTCCCCGAGCTCATGCTGGAGATCGCGAACGCCAGTATCAAACGCACCACCCGCTGCCTGATCGAATGGCAGTTGCACACGATGACTCGCCCTGCCGAGGCGGCAACCACTCGCTGGGCAGACATCGACTTTGATAGGCGGGCCTGGACCATCCCAGCAGAGCGGATGAAGAAACGCCGCCCACACAGCATTCCGTTGAGTGATCACGCTGTCGCACTGTTGTAGTCACTAAAGACTCACAGCGGCCATCGCGAATACGTCTTCCCGGCAGACAGAAATCCACGCACCCACGCCAATAGCCAAACGGCCAACATGGCGTTGAAGCGCATGGGCTTCCAAGATCGCTTAGTCAGCCACGGCATGCGCTCGATGGCCAGCACCATCTTGAATGAGCATGGCTGGGACCCGGAGCTTATTGAGGTCGCACTGGCGCATGTCGACAAGGATGAGGTGCGCAGCGCCTACAACCGAGCCGACTACATTGAGCGTCGCCGACCGATGATGGCTTGGTGGAGTGAGTACATACAGAAAGCAGCGACCGGTAGCTTGCTTGCCTCAGCGTACGGCCAAGTCAGAGACAAGAACGTGGTGCCGATACGCTAGTGCTATGCAGGCGCATCAACGCCAGCAACAACAATTGAGCGTTCAAGATTCAGGGCGAGCAGCCTCGCTTTTCCGCTTCTTAGCGCGGGTCCATCCAAACAGGGCTGCAAAGCCGCCCTGTTTGGATGGACCTTACTTTGAAGAGCTAAAAGCAACCACGCTGTCCGCGGTTCGCCACGGAGTTACACCGATGGACAATCGTTCTTCAAGTCCAATGTGACCCTGAATTTCGAACCTTGACCCGGTTTATCCACAGGCGTAGAACTGGCCTTGCAAGCGCTGTCGATGACAGCAACCCAGGTGACCCGAACCTTGAAGGTCACGCCGTTCTCGCGGTGGTTCTCCCCCCAAATGGCGATTCGCATCCGGTAGCTCGCCCGGTCACCTCCCCGGTGATGGATGCCTACTTCAGATCATGGCCCTCGTGCGCCAGACGACACTTGCTACTTCGCTGCCCTGCAGCAACCTATCCGCTTGGCAGAATCTTGCGCCAACCTGCGCCCGTCTCTTTCTCCTGGAAAGAGACGGGCGCTTCTAGCACTGCTGCAGCCCATATAGAACGGGGCGTTGCCGCAACCCTCCTCATGACAATCGGCGTGACAAACGCTGATGTCACCAGCAACAGCGCTGTAGATGATGGTGCCGCAGACCAGGGAATGGACTGCACCTGACTGACAGTCAGGCATGCCCCGGTCATCGCATTGCTGCTTACACCTGGCTCAGGATCTTCAGGCACTGGTCTCGTCAGCCAATGCAGCCTCCACCCGCCCACCGGTAACGGTGCTCAGGAGGCCAGATCATGAGATGCCCAAGCTCCCGGTCGTAAAGAGCCGTCAGTCCCGCGTTAGTGGACATCCCCACAGGTCGCAGGGGCCTTGATCCCTGATAACACTCAGCATTCTTGGCGGGATGACGTGGGGCGAGGACTGGAGAGCTGAACATGAGGTGACCGATATGGCTTTGGTGGGTAGACGCGATGGCCGTAATTTCGGCTACTGCAGGCAGTTGAGCTACGCGGGGCCGCAAGCGCTGAAAGAAATGTTTGGCGGTGGCCACTACGGCACGGTCAAGGCGCACAGTGATCGGTGTCAGGCATTCGTCAATTGGTGTCGCTCCGAACAGGGGCCCGGTATCAATGATGCGCGGCAGATTGATCGGAAAGTGTTGGCCGACTATGCGGCGGATCTGCGCGACGTGGTTGGGCGCGGTGACCTTGCTGTCAGCACCGCACAAAACCGCCTATCCAGTGTTAACAGGACCATGGCAGCGCTTCGCGGTGATCAATGCGTGAAATTACCCAGTCCGAGCAAAGCGTTGGGTATGCAGCGCACCGGAGTTCGCCAGTCGATGCCACAGGGCCAAAACCGTGAACAGGTCAAGCAGATCATCAATGCGCTTTGCAGCCAGCATCAGCTACGAGCCGCCGCGATCGTCCTGTTGGCGCGAGCCACCGGCATGCGTTTGCGTGAGGCCATCCTAGCTGACCTGCCACGGCTGAGCCGTGAGGCTGAAGACCTAGGCAGGATCAACATCCAGGACGGCACCAAAGGTGGCCGCGCTGGCGCCTCGGCGCCACGTTGGATTGCAGTGAACGACAATGTTCGAGTTGCTCTTGAGTTTGCACGGCAAGTGTCGCCTGCAAGTAGCCGCAACCTGATTGCCTCACACGAAAGCTACCTGAGTCTTCTGCAAGAAAGCATCCGCCCGGCGCGGGACATCCTGCATGCACACAACCTCAAGGGCTTCCATGAGCTACGAGCGGCGTACGCATGTGAACGCTATGAGCAAATCACTCAACACCCTGCGCCTATCAACGGGGGCCAATGTTGCCAAATAGATCGGCAACTTGATCGTCAAGCCCGAAGGCAAATCAGCTATGAACTGGGGCATGGTCGAATCGATGTGATCGCCGCGTACATCGGAAGGCAGTCATGAGTAAGCCATTCGATATGGAGCTGTTCTTGGCTGGCGTGCTGACCGGGTCACTTGCGACGCGGCAACGCCATCTGCGGCAAGCGAGTATTATCCGATCCACCATCGCCGAGCGATGGAAGCGAGAGACGCCTTGGGCTTGGAGGAGAAAACACTTGGCTTGGTTTCTTGAGCATAACCTGAGCAATTACAGTCTGGAAACTCGATATTACTACGTGCTGACTGCGAGGCTACTCGTTCGTAGGTTAAAGAAGTCATGGGTTTTCAGTTGCTGAGGGCGGCGTCCGCTCGAGAGTCGATGCACGCTGCATGATGGATTGATTGGTCACGCGATTTTCAAGGCCTCAGCGTGCACGAAAACTGCACTCATTTGAGTGATAACCTCTAAGCTAACCAACCAAATGAATACACTCTGTTCACGGACTACACCATGACATTTGAAAATGTTTGACAAGCCTTGAAAGATCATTATCATTCTGGGCGGGCGATGGTGTAAAGGTAACACGCTTCCTCGGAAGAGTATTGTGAGGTTCGATTCCTCACCGCCAAAGATCATTCTGAGAGTGATCTTTGGCGGTGGATATCTAATTTATGACTAGAAACCCTTCAAAAATCTACAAATACCATGTCGCTAACCTCAAAGAACTTGAACTAGCGATTTCACAGGTAGCTCGCTTAACAACAGCAGCTATCGCCTCCAGTGATCCTCAGCGAAGTCTAAGGACGCTCAATCGTCTCCATGCATTTTTAATTGGGTCGTGGGCTGAAACTAGGCTGAACAAACTCTTAAATGAAGAGTTTGGCTTCACCGATTCTGAGCGACAACGCATTGAGTCTTTCTCGACTCAGCTTGATCGATGGACAAATACAATCGATCTAGCATTTCGCAAACACCATAATAAGCCTAAAGCTGAACTTAACGCTGACAATATTGGTGTTGCGCACGCGGCTAGACGACATGCGCTGCACGATGTCCTTGAGAAAGAGCTACGTATCATCATTGAGATACGAAACAAGTTAGCACACGGTCAGTGGTTCTACCCGCTCAACAGCGACAACACGGCTGTCGAGCAGGAGAAATATAAGCTGATAAACAACGAAAATGCCTTATCACTTCGTATCAAATATTCGCTTGTTGGATATCTCGCTGATGCGACTCATGATTTGGTCGTAAGCCCTAAGACATTTGAGCGTGACTTCGAAAAACATTTCCGCGGATTATTCCAGGCACGTAAAAACTTAGTTACACGTAAGTACGCAGACTACGCGGCGCGCCTAGTACAGGATAGGCAAAGAGCGAGGCAAGCTAAGAAAAAAGTCGATTGATCACTCAGCATTCACATCGAAATGATCCTAAATTGCACCCCAAACAAAAGCCCGACCTTAGTGTTGGGCTTTATTTTTCCTGCAACAATGTGCTTTGAGGTTTTTTACCAAATTTAATGCCACAAGAGATTCATCTGAGTCTGACCCCAAGCATATTTAGCCCGATAAATTATATCTGCCAACACTGCACTGCCATTAAAAACAAAAGCTACAACTTTTAACTACATATGAAACACCCTCTATAAACCATCAATCCTTAACCACCTAATTTCAAAAATTTTCCTCGGTCATTGCAAGATAATGCACCTAACGCACCGTAATGCCATAGTGCCACACGCCTGTTTTTTGGTACTATGCAAGTGGTTAAGAATTTTTGAGAAGGTGAAGAAATGGATCTCCCCCTCGATCGGGACCCACTTATAGGGCTACCTATACTTGATTTTTCCGTTTGTGCATTTTCTCGTCCGGCTAAAGACGCTAAACCTATCGTCTCAGGATCGACTCTCGCTAAACCCGGTAATCTGAAAGATCGGCTAACGGACCTACAGCCCCCCGCTTTATCTCGTATAAGATATATCTGGAAATACTACACAGGCGAGGTTCTGCGAAATGACCTAAGACTTGTCGTGCCTACTATCTAACCTAGCTAACAAATCTGGGCTATTGAAATGCTTCCAGTCGAAATAAAGCCAATATCGCCACAGCACGAACTTCATGTCATTGACATAAAGTTGCTAGATACCAAAATCACAAAATACCTAGATGAATTTCTGGTATCAATATGTGAGGGAAGCTCTGACAGCGAACTAGAACTAGTAAAAATAAGGTTAAAGCAGTTCCTTGCGGATAAAGACGAAAATACTCGCATGGGAGCCACTGCTGAACTTTTCGCGCACCTATATTTGAGAACCGTTGGATACAAGCAAGAGTTCCTATTTTTCAATCTAGAAGAGGGCTCAATAAAAAAAGGTTTTGATGGATTTTTCTCTAAGGACTCCGAAACCTACCTGCTTGAAAGTAAATCCGGCTCTATCAACACCAAACAAATAAGCCATAAAGATAAGTTGAAGCATGCATATGCTGATTTGGCAAAATATGTTGCTGGAAAAAGTGATAAAGGCAAAAACAACCCATGGAAAAACGCCTACAATCACGCATCCCATGCAGATGTAGGGACAGAAAAATCAATAAGAAAGAAAATAAAAGCCCTTCAAGACATGTTTGACAAGGGCACATTTAACAAAATAAATGAGTTCAACATAATAACATGCTCAACGATATTCCTAAATAACTCATGGGAAGCAAAGATAAGCCATGAAATCCTAAGCGACAATAGCTTTGTGTTGAAATTCGACGGAAAGACCACAAAAGCCATGTGCTTAACAAAGTCAAGCCTTAGTAGCTTTATACAGTATCTGGAGAAGTAATATGCCAATCAGCCTAACTTGGCTAAAGGACAATGAACTCTTCTCGGAGGTCATGAGAAAAACCTCACTCAACATCGAGCTAGACGATAGAGAGCTGGAATTCATCCTAAGCTGTGCAATTGTATTTTTCGACGAATACAACGGTGACAAACGAAAATCTACCTATTTCGAAATAGCGTATTACATAACTTTGAAATGTGCCATAAACAATGATTACTACCAACCACTATTAGACGCAAGCTCAAACTTTGGCATCTATCCAGTAGCAAAGTACATATCAAAAAACAAGTTAACCGACAATTCAACGAGTACAAATTTCACTTTAGAATACCAGTTAGACAAATTCATTAGAAATGACATCACTGAAACCTACGAACAAAAAAAATATCGAGAACAAATAATTAGTAGTGACAGCAAAGAAAACTGCTATATAGCGCCCACCTCGTTTGGAAAAAGCACACTAATCACAGACATCATAAAATCAGGGAACCCCAAGACTGTTGCAATCATCGTACCGACCAAGTCGCTACTCATTCAAACATACAAATTAATCAAAGAAAACTTTCCGCAACGTCACGTTATATTTCATGATGAAATGTACGACGGTGAAGGGGAGTTTATTGCGATTTTTACCCAAGAGAGAGCGCTTCGGCTTTTAAAAAATAGCGACATTTCTTTCGAACTGCTAGTAATTGATGAAGCCCACAACCTATTCGAAATGGATGGACGCAGTATACTTTTGACTAGGCTGATACGTAGAAATCGCCTAAGGAATCCAAACTCAAAGAACTATTATCTATCCCCATTAATCTCTGACACAGACAATCTCAAAATACATGAAGGCCAAAGTTTTTTTGAGCGCCGCATATCAAGCAATATTAAAGAGCCAGAAATATATGAGCTCAGGACAAATGGGGATCAATATACATACAACAGATTCTTAGATGAGTTCTATAAATCTGGCTTTGAGGAAGACATTGTTAGGTACATCATAGGTAAGGGAAAAGACAAGAATTTTTTATATCTTAGGGCTCCCAAGAGGGTTGAAGAACTTTCTATGTTGCTAAGCAAGGGCCTTAAGTATAAAAACTCGGCCACACTAAATGAACTATCTGAAATCATTTCAAACAACGTTCACAGTGATTTTTATTGCGTAGATCACATAAAAAAGGGATTGATTTATTTACATGGGAAACTGCCAGACCTTATAAAGGAGTACTTGGAGCACAAATTCTCCAAAATCAAAGATTTAGGATACATGGTTGCAAATTCGGTAATTCTTGAGGGTGTCAATTTACCTATTGACAACCTTTACATCTTGAACACTTACGACCTTGATGCGAAGTCACTAACCAATTTAATCGGCAGAGTCAACAGACTTAACGATGTATTCGACGACAGCAGACGATCGCTTGAGAGACTCGTACCGCCCATACACTTTGTTAACTCAGACCAGTTTAACAGGAAGGGTGGAAAAATGGAGAACAAAATAAGACTTCTGAAAAACGGCGCATTCAAGGATAAAGTGGAAAACCCTCTACTACTAAGCTTTGATCTAGACAAAATCCATAAGACATTAGATGCGGCACGAGAAAACTCAGACCAAGAGGATATAAATCACCTAGAGCGCAAGATCAGTCAATTTGAATACTTGAAAAATAAAGAGGACTTTCTGATAAATCACGACGGAATTGAGGATAGCAAAGTAAAGCATACACTTATGGAATCAGGGATTTCTACTGTTTACCATAATGCAGAATCAATTTTCCAATTACTTGAACAGCGACTCTACACGATCCCTTCTAGCGAAGAGTGGGCTATCGCCGACGTAATTGATAAAGTTTACTTGTACTTCATCAAGTCTCTTGAAAGTCAGGTTTCAGATGCAGCATTCCTTCGTCTTCAGCACCCAAAAGCTCGCGATTTCTACAAGCTATTCATAAGAAATTTACATCGCTTAAATCTTAAAGATCACTTAGCAGAAACAGTCAAATTTTTCCATAGCATAAAATCTAACGAAAGCGGAAAAGAGTTCTTTATTGGTACGTCTTACGGTGAAATAGCCAAGACCAGGGACGATGGAACTTACGGAAACAACGTATATGTTGATCTTTCAAAAAAAACAGATAAGGAATTGGTAAATCTAGCACTTGTAAAAATAAAGATAGAAAGCGACTTTGTTTCTTATCAACTGAATGAATATGTAAAGGCTCTCTATGACTTGCGCCTTCTAACTGAAAATGAGTACAACCTACACATCTACGGAACCACCAAAAAAACAAACACTAAATTTGTCAAAATGGGAATAAGCGGAGCCTTAGTCAATAAGCTGGAACGTGACAAGCAGACAGACAATATCTCAATAACTGAGCTGGGCGAAATAAAATACAACGCCGACTTTTACAATTATCTAATCTCTCAAGATGACCTTACACAATTTGAAATCAGGAAATACATAGACATCAAATAAACTTTTTATAGATTGATATTAAAACCTGACCGCAGCACCTCAAATTCCCTCTTCTCATAAATCAGCTGAGGCAATCAAGAGGTGCAAGGGCATGAATAGAATGCAGTGCAAAATTATCCTTCCAGCTCTGAGCGTCCTGACGCACCCCAGTTCGATTCCAGCGAACTCCACAAAGAACCAAATAATATATAGCTACTGTATGGGGTACGCTCGAAAACCCACCAAATTCCAGCACCGCGAATCCTATGCCCTCTCAGCAAGAAACCGTTCGTCTGGTGCCAATTGCCATCACCTGCAACCAGAATCGGTCCAGCCTGAAAACCAACGAACAGAGCGAGAAAAGGCCGCTAGTCGGCGGGCGTGAGGTCGTCGCGGCCTATTTAGCCACGCTCAAAGTACCTAGCGAACACTGACGAGCAATGCGGCCAGCAGAAAGCGTGTGAGAAAAACACAAAAAAGCTGCGCAAGCAGCGAAAACTCTTACAATCTTAGGCCAGATTTCCTACACATTTTTTTGCCCCCCCCCCCGATACTCAAGAGATAGCTCCGTGAGTGACTCAGACACATCATCCGCACCACTGGTTGACGTAGTGAAGCTTGCCGCATCCCTTCAGCGTTTCGCAGATGATCGCGACTGGCAGCAGTTCCACTCCCCAAAGAATCTCATCCTGGCGCTCACTGGTGAGGTAGGAGAGCTGTGCGAGATTTTCCAATGGATGAGCGATGCCGATTCGCTCTCCGTAGCTAAAGATCCCGAAATCGGCCTCGCCGTAAAAGACGAATTGGCGGACGTACTGATGTACCTGGTTCGCCTGAGCAGCGTGCTCGGCATCGACCTCAACGAGGCGGTGACACGGAAACTCGCCTCGAACGGCCAGAAATACCCTGTGGATAAAGCCAAAAGCAGCAGCAAAAAGTACGACCGACTCTGAACAACTCGAATCCAAGGACAGCCCGTGATCGTCTACGCTGCGACCAAACAGCAATTTCTTAAAGACAACGATAACGATGACATTGAGGAAGTGATCCTCAGGCATTACAAGGAAGCTACCGGAAAGAATGTTGGCACATCGGAAATCAGGTCGTGGCAAGGATCCCTAACGTACATGGCCAAGGTCCTTAGAGATGAGGGCCTGCCGAGCGACGCAGGCCTGGCAATTGAATTGCACATTCCACAGTCGTCGAAGCGAATCGACTTTCTACTCACCGGTCGCGACGAAAACCAGGCAAAAAAGGCCGTACTGATAGAGCTGAAGCAATGGAGTAAGGCCAACGCCACAGCCAAGGATGCCATCGTCAAAACGGCGTTGGGTGGCGGCCTCATCGAGACCATTCACCCATCCTATCAGGTATGGTCATATGCAGCTCTGCTGGAAGGCTTCAACGAGGCGGTGTATGACAAAAGCATCGAAATCCGTCCGTGTGCCTACCTCCATAACTACGTCAGCGACGGGGTTATAGATTCAGCTCACTACGAGCCCCACATCAGCAAGGCTCCGCTGTTTCTGAAAGGCCCGGAAGAGCTCAGTAAACTCAGAAGCTTTCTGAAGAAGCATATAAGTCATGGCGACAACAAAGAGGTTCTTTACGAGCTGTCCGAAGGAAAAATTCGCCCGTCCAAGGCGCTAGCCGAAGCCCTCGGTGGGTTGATGAGAGGCAAACCCGAGTTCGTATTGATTGACGATCAGAAAGCAATTTTTGAGTCGGCACTGGCGGCGGCAAGCGAGGCCTCGGACCAAGCACCCAAGGTGATGATCATCGAAGGTGGACCGGGCACCGGGAAAACTGTTCTCGCTATCAATCTGCTGGTGAAGCTCACCGAATTGAAGCTGATGAGCAAATACGTCTCCAAGAATGCTGCCCCACGCAAGGTCTACGAAAGCAAACTGGTTGGCACCATCAAGCGCAGCCATTTCTCGAATTTCTTTTCAGGCTCTGGGGCATTCATCGACACTGAGCCCAACACATTCGATGCGCTTATCGTGGACGAAGCTCATCGGCTGAATGAGAAAAGCGGGCTTTATGGAAACCTTGGGGAAAACCAGATCAAGGAGCTGATTGATTCAGCTAAATGCTCAATTTTCTTCATTGATGAAGACCAGCGTGTAACCTTGAGCGATATCGGCAGCAAGCAGGCGATACGCGCCTTTGCAAAGGCCAAGGGTGCTGTGGTTGAAGAACACGTGCTGTCTTCGCAGTTTCGCTGCAGTGGTTCTGACGGTTACCTGGCATGGCTGGATGACACGCTAGGCATTCGCTCGACGGCAAATCCGACGCTTGAGACTCAAGAGTACGAGTTTAAGGTGTTCGACTCACCCCAAGCGATGCATGAAGCAATCAACGAGAAAAACCACGGAAACAAAGCTCGTGTGGTCGCGGGCTATTGCTGGCCTTGGTTGAGCAAGAAAGACCCCGCCGCCGCTGATATCGTGATTGGTGACTACAAACGCCAATGGAATCTGGATCAGGATGGCAGCCTATGGATCATCGCTGAAAACTCCATCGAGCAGGTTGGCTGCATTCATACCTGCCAAGGTTTGGAAGTCGACTACATCGGGGTGATTATCGGACCAGATCTGGTCGTACGTGACGGTCA
This sequence comes from Pseudomonas sp. 382, assembly GCF_002759075.1. Classification (NCBI taxonomy): domain Bacteria; kingdom Pseudomonadati; phylum Pseudomonadota; class Gammaproteobacteria; order Pseudomonadales; family Pseudomonadaceae; genus Pseudomonas; species Pseudomonas sp. 382. Next base: position 194,216 of record NZ_PEMX01000009.1, on the reverse strand, counting down.
GGTAGTGACCTCCCCGGATGAGCGCGACAAGCACGATAAATCGATTCGCGGCTGGAAAAAAATGATGAAAGAGCAACCTACCCTCGCGAAAAGTGAAACAGATCTGATCATCAAAAATACGTACCGAACCCTGATGACAAGGGGGATGAAGGGTTGCTACCTGTACTGCACCGACAAAGAGACGGCGCAATACTTCGAGAGTCGGCTTAGCCAACACAGCAATCATTGACGGTATCGTTTGCTAGGAGCCCCTGTGCCGGCGAGCGCAGGGGCAACAATCAACAGTGCGACCATCTGCTTTATCCCGATTCGTTTTTGGGCGCGGTTCTCAAAAAGCACCGTCCATCGGAATCCAGGCCACTCAGCGTTCCAACTGGTATTCCAAGCAAGTTGATCTAAAAATTATTTACTAGCCAAAACAGATAGATACCGACTTGTTTCAAATTACCCCGGCCCACCAAATTCCAAAAAAGAAGACGCCCTAGGGCGTCTTTTTTTGTGTCCGGATTCAGAAACCCATCGATCCGCAGGCGCTGCACTGACCCGCAGCATGCTCCGCCTGGCCTGCCAGGCCGGGCCGGGCCTTTACACAACGCCTTGAAACAACTTCAAGCCGCTCTGCTCTTGAGGGCGGCTGTTCAAACGCGCCCCACCGCCCGCCTCACCTTGTCCAGCAACTCGCCCAACCGAAACGGCTTCACCAGCATATCCATCCCCACCCCCAGAAACGCCTGCCGGTCCAGCGCTTCATCGGCATACCCGGTCATGAAAACCACCGGCAACCCTGGCCTGCAAACCCTGGCCATATCCGCCAGTTCGCGCCCGCTCAGGGTCGGCAGCCCCACATCGGTCAACAGCAAATCCGGCCCTGGTTCATGCCGCAGATGGAAAAGCGCCTCGTCGATCGTCGAAGCCAGTGTGCAGCGGTACCCCGCATCGGTCAGTGCCTCGGCCACCGACAGGCGCACCGAAGCCATGTACTCGACAATCAGCACATGCTCGCCATTGCCGCGGGCATCTTCCGCCACTTCGCGGTGCGGGGGCACGGCGATATCCTCGGTGGCGGGCAACATCAGGGTCACTTCGGTGCCTTCACCCAATACGCTGCGCAGCACTACGTGGCCGCCCGACTGCCGGGCGAAGCCGTATATGGTCGACAGCCCCAAACCGGTCCCCTGGCCCAGCGGTTTGGTAGTGAAGAACGGGTCGAAAACCTTGTCGAGCACATCAGGCTCGATGCCGCTGCCGTTGTCACGCACCGTCACCGCTACATAGGGACCGTCTTGCAGGTTGGGGTCGCCATGGACCAACGCCATACAGGTCTTGACCCAGATCTGCCCGCCCTTGGGCAGGGCATCACGGGCGTTGATCACCAGGTTGAGCACGGCACTTTCCAGCTGCACGGGGTCGACCAGGGCGATGGCAGGATGGGTAGACAAATCCAGGCTGAGGGTGACGCGTTCGCCGATGGTGCGGGTTAGCAGCTCCTCCAGCGAGCTGACGTGCTGATTGACGTCCACCGGCCGGGTGTCCAGCGGTTGCTGGCGAGCGAAGGCCAACAGGCGGTGGGTCAGCACGGCGGCGCTGTTGGCGGAACTGAGCGCTGCATCGACGTATTTCGGCACCTTTTCCATGCGGCCTTCGGTGACGCGTTTGCGGATCAGCTCGAGGCTGGTGATCACCCCCGTCAGCAGGTTGTTGAAGTCATGGGCGATGCCACCGGTCAGGCTGCCCAGGGCTTCCATCTTCTGCAACTGCAGCAACTGGGCCTCGGTGCGCGCGTGCTCGGCGACTTCCTTGGCCAACTGCGTGGTGGCGTCGTCCAGGCGCGCCAGATGCGAGCGTTCGCGATGGAGGTGCTCGGTGATGTCTTCGATGAACACCAGGCAAAGCCCAGGCGCGCGATACGGTGACAGCTGCCATTCGGTATCGCGCCGCTCGCCGTGCAGGCGCATGCCCAGGTTGCCGCGCCAGCGCTTGCCGGCGCGCAGGTGCTCGCGCAGTTCTTCCAGCACCAGTGCCTGGCCTTCGGCAAAGCACTCGCGCAGTTGCTGCGGGTCGCGGTTGTCCTGCATCAGGTGGGCGAATGCGTGGTTGCATTCATGCACCTTGAACTCGGCGTCGAGCACGGCGATAGGCGCCGATACGCTGCGGAAGATTTCCTGAAAACGCGCCTCGCTTTCGCGCAGCGCACGTTCGCTGTCGCGTACCCGCAACAGCGTACGCAGGGTGGCCAGCAATACGTCCGGGTCGACCGGGTGGATCAGGTAGGCATCGGCACCGGCGTTGAGGCCGGTGATGATGTCGCCGCTCTGGATCGATGCTGCCGACACGTGGATCACCGGCAACAAGGCTGTGCCCGGGTCCTGGCGCAGCAGGCGAACGATGTCGAAACCGCTCATGTCGGGCAGGTTGACGTCGAGGATGAGTGCATCCACCTGCTGCTCCCTGATCAGCGCCAACCCTTCGCCGCCGGTGCCGGCTTCGAGCACCTCATAGCCATGCACGCCCAACCGCCGGCGCAAGGCGTAGCGGGTAGCCGCGTTGTCGTCGACGATCAGCAGGCGCACATCAGGTTTCATCGGCGTTCTCCTGGGCCAGGGCCAGCGGGATGATCACGAAGAAGCATGAACCGATCCCTGGTTCGCTGGTCACGCCCACCTCACCGCCCAGCAGCGTGGCGAAGCGCTTGCACAGCGACAGCCCCAGGCCGGTGCCGCGCAGGCGTTTCTGCAGCGGCGAGTCGACCTGGGCGAAATCCTCGAACAAGGTGTTCAACAGCCCGGTAGGGATGCCGATGCCGGTATCGCTGACGGCGAAGCGGATCTTGTTTTCGCCTTGCAGTCGGGCAGAAACGCGCACCTCTCCGCGCGAGGTGAATTTCACGGCGTTGGAGATGAAGTTGCGCAGGATCTGCGCAAGCTTCTTGTCGTCGGTGTACAACCTTGGCAGGCCGACCGGCTCTTCGAAAATCAGGTCCACCGCGCTGGCGTCGACAATTGGCCGGAACATTCCGCGCAGGGCCGCGAACAGGTCGAGCATGTCGAACCAGGCCGGCGAAATGGTGATGCGCCCGGCCTCGATCTTGGCCAGGTCGAGGAGGTCGTCGACCATGTCCGACAGCTCGCGGGTGGCGGTACTGACGAACGCGACCTGGCGGTGCTGCTCTTCGGACAAGGGGCCATCCAGTTCGTCGGCCAGCAGGCTGGTGATGCTCAGGATCGAGCCCAGCGGTGTGCGGAATTCGTGGCTCATGTAGGACAGGAAGCGGCTTTTCAGGTCCGAAGCCTGGCGCAGTTGTTCAGCCTGGATGTCCAGTTCGGCATACAGCGCCAGCACGCCCTGGTTGGTCTCGTCGAGTTCGGCGCGCAGTGCCTGGTTTTCGGCCTGCAGGCGGGCGACCAGTGCCACTGGGTCGGTCAAGGGTTCAGCCATGGGTGGGCTCCAGGTCGACGACCAGCACTGTCACATCATCCCGCCCACGGCAGAAATCACGGTGCAGCACGGTCGCGATCACGGCCGGATGGCGATGCACCAGGCCAGGGTAGTCTTGAAGGTTCCAGCGCGATTGCAGGCCGTCGCTGTACAGGATGAGCAGGTTGCCGTTTACCTGAGCGTAGTCGAAGGCCTGCGCCTTGCGGTACTGGCCGCCGACAATGCCCGGCAGCGAGGCCAGGCCACGTGCCTGGGCGCCCTGGATCAGGCTGGCGCCGATATTGCCGATGCCGGCGAAGGACAGGCGGTTCTGGCTGGCATCATGCTGGGCGATGGCGACCGCGCCACCGCGGGTGCCGGCCATTGCCCGGTGCAGCCGCTCGATCAGCAGCAGCGGATCGATGAATGCATCGGCAGCGAAGGCCACAGCTCCTGCCTGCGCGGCCGTCTCGGCATCTGGCCCGTGGCCCAGGCCATCCACCAGCAGCGCGCTGAGGCGGTCGCCGTCGATCGCCACGTGCCAGGTGTCGCCACAGGCCGGGTCGTCACGCAGGGCGTGATGGCTCACGCCGATACGGATGTCGTGACCGGCGTCCTGGCGCCGGTACAAGCGCGCCATGATCACCGAACCTCGCGCATCGGTATATACGTCGAACACCTGCGCCAGGCGCGCAATGGCACCCAGGCCAATGCCTTGGGTGCCGCCGGTGGAATAACCGTCGGCCAGGCAGGTGGCGGTATCGAAGCCCTGCGCCCGGTCCACGGCCAGCAGTTCGACGCCGCAGCCGTTGGCGCCGGGTATCGCGCGCAGGTGCAGCTCGCCGCGTTGTGCATGCTTGAGCACATTGCTGCTCAGTTCGGTCGCCAGCAGGGCCACGCGCCCGGCATCTTCACTGTCGAAGCCTTGTTGCTCGGCCAGTTTCTGCGCCATGCGCCGGGCGTGGCCGACCTGGCTGCTGTCTTCCAGCGGCAACACCAGCGTGAGGCTGGCATGGATGTTCATGCCCATCGCGTGATCGTCACTCGTGTGCCCTCGCCTGGCGCGGTGTCCAGTTCAAATTCGTCGACTAGCCGCCTGGCTCCGGTCAGGCCAAGGCCCAGACCATTGCCGGAGGTCCAGCCGTCGGTCAGCGCCAGGTTGATGTCGGGGATGCCCGGGCCTTCATCGCGGAACACCAGGCGCAAGCCGGTTCGCCCGGCCTCTTCCAGCACCTGCCAGTCCATGTCGCCGCCACCGCCGTAGACCACGGTGTTGCGCGCCAGCTCGCTGACCGCGGTCACCAGTTTGGTCAGGTCCACCAGGCGCATGCCGCATTCGCCGGCCAGCTTGCGGGCCAATTGACGGGCCAGCACCACGTCCTGCTCGATACGCACCGGCAGACTGCCACTGTCATGGGCATTCATACACGCCTCACGGTCTGGCGCAGGCGCTGCATGCCACGCTCGACGTTCAATGCCGTGCTGACACCGGGCAGGTTCAGGCCCAGCTCCACCAGGGTGATGGCCACCGCTGGCTGCATGCCAACCACCATCACCTGGGCGTCCATCAGCCGCGACAGGCTGGCGATGTCGGCGATCATCCGGCCGATGAAGGAGTCGACCATGTCGAGTGCTGAAATGTCGATCAGCACGCCACGGGCCGAGGTGCTGCTGATACGGTCGGTAAGATCGTCCTGCAGGCGCATGGCCAGTTCGTCATGCATGTCGACCTGAATGGTCACCAGCAAGAATTCGCCCATTTGCAGGATCGGTATGCGTTCCATGGCCTTATCCCCGCTCGGCCAGGCTCACACCCAGGCGTGACAGGGCCAGTTTCAGCGCGTCGGCAAGGTTGGCCTTGGTGGTCAGCGTGCCCAGGTCGAGCCCCAGGTGAACGATGGTCTGGGCGATCTGTGGGCGCACCCCACTGATGATGCAGTCGGCCCCCATCAGGCGGATTGCAGTCACCGTCTTGAGCAGGTGCTGGGCGACCAGGGTATCGACGGTCGGCACGCCGGTGATATCGATGATGGCGATTTCCGAACCGGTGTCGACGATGCGTTGCAGCAACGATTCCATCACGGTCTGGCTGCGTTGCGAGTCCAGGGTGCCGATCAGCGGCAGCGCCACCACGCCGTCCCACAGTTTGACCACGGGGGTGGATAGCTCCAGCAGCTCTTCCTGCTGACGCTTGATCACCGCTTCGCGGGTTTTCTGGTAGGTGCGCATGGTGTGCATGCCCAGGCTGTCGAGCAGTTCAGAGATGGCCCACTGCTGCTCGGCGAGGCGCGCAGGCTCATCGCTGTAATGGGCCTGGAGCAAGCCAAACAACGGGCCTTTGAGGGCGAAGATGAAGAACACCGTCTGGTGCGAATCATGACCGAGCTGGGCGCGGCTGGCAGACAACTTCTCCAAAAAGCGCCGGGTTTCCTCCCATTCACCCGTGGCGACATTGCTGTCGCCATCCGATTGCATGCCTTGCGACAGCAGCTGGATGAATTCGCGGGCTTCCTGGTTGAGCGTCTGCTCTTTGATGTTGCGCGTGGCGCCGCTGGCTTCCAGGGCCGCAAGCCACCCATTGATCAGCTGAGCCTGGTTTACCTTGATTGCTTCCAACGTGCTGCCTTGCAATGCTGCCATGTGCCTTTCGCTCCTGTGCGTTAAGGTCGGCATCCTCAGGTGGGCGCCAGTCTGTTGAGAGTGACATCTTCACATTCAAATAGTTGTGGCGCACGGGAAAGATAGTTGCAATGGGCCATATCAGCGCGCTGTCTTCAACACCCAGGTGGGCAGCGAGCAGTTCAGCAGCGCACCAACAAGCTCAGCGAACACCAGGGCCGCGCTTCAGGCACAGCGTAGCAGCGCCTGGCATCCATCCATGAAGGCCTGCTGCACGAGGGGTACGATAGTTTGACCCGAGCTCAAGCGCCGTCATCAGAAACAGTTCCCAAGGCGTAGAACTCGTGCAACTTGGCCTGCAGTAGTGCCTTGTCTGGCAGTCGTGTCTGGTACTCCGCAATCAAAGCGGGTGACAAGCTGCGGTTGAGCGCGTATTCGACCACCTCGTCGTCCTTGCTGGAAGCCCACGAAGCAGAAGTCTCTCCCGGAAAACATCCATGGCAGCAGGATAATTCTGTCTCAGCGCTGCTGAGACTTTTGCCGGACTGGCGATGCTGCGTTCATACAACGCTGCCTTCAACTGTCGCTCAAGCTCACGCCTCGACCACCGCTCCTGAACGGCCATGCGCACATAGAACTCGCACTCATCGCACTGCTTGCACTGCCCCATGATGATGAGGTTATGACTCCAGAATAATTGTCGCACCAGTGGTGCGACTTTCTCGTCACCCTGATATGACTCGTAGAACTGACGCATCCGGAACAGATTCGCGCGGGTGAAACCGCGCAGCCCCGGCTGCGTTTGGGCGAGATGTGCGGCCAGTTGGCTGACCACCGAATCGCCCCAGTGTTTCAAAAAGCAAAGGGCACCCATCCACTGGGTGCCCTCGCCTTTGTTGCAAGGTGAATTCAATCACCCCATCGACCTCGCCCCCACCGTTTGCGCATGGCCCCGGGAGGTCACGATTCCCAGGAAGGAAATCACGATCGCCAGGCCCAAGGTCGAACTCACTTCCGCCCGGTGTTCAGGCGTGTACATCATCACGGCCAGCGCGCCGGCGATGAAAATGATGACCGCCCAGGTCAGGTACGGGAACAACCACATGCGGAACTTGAGCTCCGTGTTCTCGCGCTCCAGGCGGCGGCGCATGCGCAGCTGGGAGATGGCGATGACCATGTAAACCAGCAGCGCGATGGCGCCGGAGCTGGCCAGCAGGAACTCGAACACGCCCTTGGGTGCGAAATAGTTGAGGATGGCGATGGCGGCGCCGATCAGGGTGCTGCCGAATACTGCGGCGCGTGGCACGCCGACCTTGGAGGTCTTGTTCAGCAGCGCCGGGGCGTCGCCGCGCTTGGCCAGCGAGTACATCATCCGCGAGGCGATGTAGATCGACGAGTTCATGCAGCTGGTCACGGCCACCAGCACCACCAGGTCGACCATGAAAGCCGCATTGGGGATGTTCATGATTTCCAGCGCACGCTGGTAAGAACCCACCACTGCCAGCTGTGGATCGTTCCACGGCACCACCGAGATGATCACGAAGATCGACAGGATGTAGAAGGTGCTGATCCGCCAGATCACCGAACGGGTGGCCTTGGCGATGTTGCGCGATGGGTCGCTGGATTCGGACGCGGCGATGGTCACGGCCTCGGTGCCGATGAAGCTGAACATCACTGTGATGAACGCGCCGACCACCGCCGACCAGCCCTTGGGCACGAAGCCACCATGTTCGGCCATCAGCCCGCTCAGCCCACTGACTTCACGCTCGGGCAGCCAGCCCAGCAGCGCAGCGAAGCCAAGGCCGATGAAACCGAGAATGGCGGTGACCTTGAGGATGGCGAACCAGAACTCGAACTCGCCGTACTTGGCCACGCTGAACAGGTTGGTGCCCGCCAGCAACAGCACCGAGGCGAGGGCGAAGATCCAGCTGGGGATACCGGGGAACCAGGCGTTGAGCACGTGCCCTGCCGCCAATGCCTCGATCGGGATCACCAGCACCCAGAACCACCAGTACAACCAGCCGATGGTATAGCCGGCCCAGCGGCCGATGGCCTGGTCAGCGTAGGTGGAGAACGATCCCGTGTCCGGATGCGCCACGGCCATTTCGCCGAGCATGCGCATGACCAGTACCACCAGGGTCCCGGCCACGAAGTAGGAAAGTATGGTGGCTGGCCCGGCAGCCGCGATGGCGTGCCCGGAGCCTACGAAAAGTCCGGCACCGATGATGCCGGCAATGGACAGCATCGTTACATGACGTGGCTTGAAACCTTGTGCAAGGTTGCCATCAGATCCCACGGTGTTCATTGATCTTGTTCTCTTTTTGCTGACACAAGGAAGGACGGGCAGGCGTAGGCGAAAATATCTCCTTTCAAATCAGGAAGTCGACACGTTGCTGGTGCGCTGTTGTTGATCTTTGGCACACGTCACAGAGCAAGATGCCGGTGTGGTTCGGGCTTCATTTAAGCCCCGTAAGGCTGCGGGAAATTACACGAGAACGCCTCGGAACTGTTCGATCACGACAGGGCATTTCCCTGAGCGCCAGATGTCGCGAATGGCATATCCGATCACGCCAGGGATCCATCTGGCGCTTTAGTTTTCATCTGGATGTGTGTTGGCAGGCCCGGCCCTTTCGCGGGCACGCCCGCTCCCACAGGGACCGCACACATTTCAGATCTTGTGTAATACCTGTGGGAGCGGGCGTGCCCGCGAAGAGGCCGGTAAAGCCCATTCAAGTCTCAATGCAAACAAAAAAGCCCCGGTCTCCCGGGGCCTCTGTTGCTCAGGCGTCTGCCTACGCCTGCCCAGTGCGCTCGAAACGCCTGGCCAGCAACAGGTAAGCGAAGATCCCCAGCACGCCATGGGCGGCCACGAACCAGAGTGCGTTGTGGAACGAACCGGTGCTGGCAACCACGTAACCGATCACCAGCGGGGTGACGATGCCCGCGATATTGCCGATGCCGTTGAACACGCCACCACACAGGCCGACCATCTTCTTCGGCGCCACATCCGACAGCACCGCCCAGCCCACCGCCGCCAGGCCCTTGCCGAAGAACGCCAGGGTCATCAGAGCGATCACCGCCGCGTTGCCGTCCACATAGTTGGCCAGCACCAGGCTGGTGGACAGCGCCATGCCGATCACGAACGGGGTCTTGCGTGCCTTCGACGGGTGTACGCCGTGGCGGATCAGGCAGTCCGAAACGAAGCCGCCGAGGATGCCGCCGGTGAAACCGCAGATGGCTGGCAGCGCAGCGACCCAGCCGGCTTCCATGATGGTCATGCCACGGCCCTTGATCAGGTAGATCGGGAACCAGGTGATGAAGAAATAAGTGAGCGCGGTGATGCAGTACTGGCCCAGGTACACCGCCCACAGGTTGCGGCTGGTGAACAGCTGTGCGATCTCGGCACGGGTCGGTTTGCTCTTGGCGGTCTTGCGTTCCTTCTCCAGGTCGACCAGGGCGCCGCCCTCGCGCATGTAGTCCAGCTCTTCGCGGCTCAACCCCGGCGCGCTGTGCGGTTCGTGATAAAGGCGGAACCACGCCACGCTCAGCAGCAGCCCCAGCACGCCCATCCAGATGAACACCTGTTCCCAGCTCAGGCTGTGGGTCATCCATGCCATCAGCGGGGTGAACACCACCACGGCCATGTACTGCGCCGAATTGAACAAGGCAGAGGCCGTGCCGCGCTCACGGGTGGGGAACCAGCAGCTGACGATGCGTGAGTTGGCCGGGAACGCGGGCGACTCCACCAGGCCGAGCATGAAGCGCATGGAGAACAGCGTCACTGCCGCGGAAAACCCGGCCAGGCCCAGCCAGCCTACGGTGCCTTGCAGCAGCGTGAACAGCGACCACAGGACCAGGCTGAGGCCATACACCCGGCGCGCGCCGAAGCGATCGAGCAGCCAGCCGCCGGGGACCTGGCCCAGGGCATAGGCCCAGGCGAAGGCCGAGAAGATCATCCCCAGCATCACAGGGTCCAGGCCCAGGTCTTTGAGCACTTCGGTGCCGGTGATCGACAGGGTGGCGCGGTCGGCGTAGTTGATCACGGTGATGACGAAGATCAGCGCCAGGACCAGGAAACGATGGCGACCGACCCCGGCCACGGCCTGCGATGGGGCGACGGCGGATTTGCTGTTCATGTGGACCCTCTTGCTTCTCGGTGGAAGCGATTGTTCTTGTGCGGAGAAGGTGTGGCCCTTGGGCCTTGTGTTGCCTGTGCCAGCCTCTTCGCGGCTAAAGCCGCTCCCACAGGGAATTGCACAGGTCTCGATCCTGTGCGGCCCCTGTGGGAGCGGGTTTACCCGCAAAAGGGCCCTAGAGGTCGATCACCCGATTCGGCGGCATCTCGCCTCGGAAGCAGGCTTGAAGGTTGTTCAGCACCATGCGTCCCATTTCCAGCCGGGTCTGCAGCGTGGCGCTACCGCGATGGGGCTGCAGGCTCACCTGGTTCAGGTCACGCAACGCGGGTGGCACATACGGCTCATCGACGAACACATCCAGCCCGGCCCCGGCGATGCGCTGTTCACGCAACGCCTCGACCAGCGCGTGCTCGTCAACCAACTTGCCCCGCGACACATTGACCAGGTACCCCTCCGGCCCCAGTGCATCGAGCACCTGCGCCGTCACCAGCACCCGGCCGCCATCGGCTGAAGCCGACACCACCAGCACATCCACCGAGCGCGCCAACTCGATCAGGTCGGGTTCGTAGCGGTAGCCGGTTTCTGGCTGCTCGCGCCGCCCGTTGTAGGCAATGCGCATGTCGAATGCAGCGGCGCGCCGGGCAATGGCCTTGCCCACCTCGCCGAGCCCGACGATACCCAGTTCGATGCCGCTGACCTTGCGCGCCAGTGGCAGGTCCACCGTACCCCACAAACCGTCGCGCACCAGCCGCTCCCCTTCGCCCAGGCGGCGCAGGGTGCTGATGATCAGGCCCATCGCCAGGTCTGCCACATCAGCGGTGAGCACGCCCGGCGTGGTGGTTACGTGGATACCGCGGCTGGCCGCGTGGCGCAGGTCCACGGCGTCGGTGCCGATGCCACTGATGGCGACAATCTCAAGGCTGGGCAGCTGGTCCATCAGCGCGTTCGACAAGCCCTTGGCGCCGCCAGTGACTACCGCGCGAATGCGCGGGCCAACCTCGCCGAGCAGCTGTTGCGGGTGGTCATGCTGATACAGCCGATGCACCCGGTAAGTACTCACCAGTTGGGCATCAATGTCATCGGGTACGGGCTGGGTCAGCAGCACGTCGATGGCGTCGTTGTTCATCGTGGGCATCCGGCAGTTCGAAGACATGACTCGATGCTAGGCCCACATTTGATACAGGTCTAATATAGATGCTGGATTGAATAATTCAGGAATTGAATCATGGAGCTGCACCAGTTGCGCTGCTTCGTCGCCGTCGCCGAGGAGCTGCATTTCGGCCGCGCCGCCACCCGCCTGCACATGACCCAGCCACCGCTGAGCCGGCAGATCCAGCTGCTGGAACATTCTCTGGGAGTGCTGTTGCTGGAGCGCAACAACCGCCAGGCGCGCCTGACTCTGGCCGGGCAAAGTTTTCTCGAAGATGCCCGGCGTATCCTGCAAGTCGCCGAGTCGGCCAGCCAGTCGGCGCGGCGTATCGCCCATGGCGAAGCAGGTCGCCTGACGCTGGGCTTCACCGCCGTCGGCGCCTACAGCATGATCCCGCGCTTGCTGGTGCACGCCGGCCAGACCTTGCCCGACATCGAGTTACTGCTCAGCGAACGGGTCTCGTCCACCCAGGTGCATGACCTGGAAGCTGGCCTGATCGATGTCGGCCTGGTGCGCCAGGTGCTGCCCAGCGCCCGCGTGGAGTACCTGCCGATCCACCGCGAACCCTTCGTCGCCGCCCTGCCCGCCGGGCATGTGCTGGCGGCACGCGAGCGGCTCAGGCCGAGCGATTTCGACCAGCAGCCGTTCGTGATGTACAGCGCCAACGAAGGACGCTATTTCCATGACCGTATCGCCAATCTGTTTGCCCGGCATGAGGTGCAGCCGCGGTACCTGCACCAGCTGGGGCAGACGCATTCGATCCTGGGCCTGGTCAATGTCGGGCTGGGCTGCGCGGTGGTGCCGGCTTCGGCGCAGGCATTGCGGCTGGAACAGGTGGTGTTCAAGCCGTTGCTGGGGATGGAGCAGCAGGCGGAGATCTTTCTGGCGTTTTGCCGGGATAACCCGAACCCGGTGCTGGGGGGCTTTGTCGAGATGGCGCGGGCATTCTTTGAAGCAGGATAAATAGTGATGGTTTCTTCGCGGGCAAGCCCGCTCCCACAGGGTCTTGTGCAGTACCTGTGGGAGCGGGCTTGCCCGCGAAAGGGCCAGCAGCCTTAACGCACCAGGCAAGGCCGTTTGTTGTCGAAGCTCCAACCGGGAATCAGGAACTGCATCGCCACGCTGTCATCCCGCGCCCCCAGCCCCATGTTGCGGTAGCACTCGTGGGCCTTGGCCAGCTGGTCTTCATCCAGCTCCACCCCCAGCCCCGGCCGCGCCGGCACCCGCACATGGCCGTCGACGATGCGCAGCGGCTCACGGGTCAGGCGCTGGCCGTCCTGCCAGATCCAGTGGGTATCGATGGCAGTGATTTCACCCGGCGCCGCCGCCGCCACCTGGGTGAACATCGCCAGCGAAATGTCGAAGTGATTATTCGAGTGCGAGCCCCAGGTCAGGCCCCAGTCATGGCACATCTGCGCCACCCGCACCGAACCCTGCAAGGTCCAGAAGTGTGGGTCGGCCAAGGGGATGTCCACCGACTGCAGCTGGATCGCATGGCCCATCTGCCGCCAGTCGGTGGCGATCATGTTGGTGGCCGTCGGCAGGCCGGTGGCACGGCGGAACTCGGCCATCACCTCACGGCCCGAATAGCCGTTCTCGGCACCGCACGGGTCTTCGGCGTAGGCCAGCACATCGTGCTTGTCGCGGCACAGGGCGATGGCTTCTTTCAGCGACCAGGCGCCGTTCGGGTCGAGGGTGATACGCGCTTCGGGGAAGCGTTCGGCCAGGGCCGTTACCGCTTCCATTTCTTCCTCGCCACGCAGCACACCACCCTTGAGCTTGAAGTCGCTGAGGCCATAGCGCTGCTTGGCGGCCTCGGCCAGGCGCACCACCGCTTCCGGGGTCAGGGCCTTTTCGTGGCGCAGGCGGAACCAGTCGTCGTCGGCATCGGCTTCGTTGCGGTAGGCCAGGTCGGTTTGCTGGCGGTCGCCGATGTAGAACAGGTAGCCGAGCATCTTCACCGCCTCGCGCTGCTGGCCTTCACCCAGCAGTGCCGCCATCGGCACATTGAGGTGCTGGCCGAGCAGGTCGAGCAGCGCCGACTCGATGGCGGTCACCGCGTGCACGGTGATGCGCAGGTCGAAGGTCTGCAGGCCACGGCCAGCGGAGTCGCGGTTGGCGAAGGTCTGGCGCATGGCGTTGAGCACGCGCTGGTAGTGGCCGATCGGCTGGCCGACCACCAGGCTGCGGGCATCTTCCAGGGTCTGGCGGATCTTCTCGCCACCGGGCACTTCGCCAAGGCCGGTGTTGCCGGCACTGTCGCGCAGCACCACGACGTTGCGGGTGAAGTACGGGCCGTGGGCGCCACTGAGGTTGAGCAGCATGCTGTCGTGGCCAGCCACGGGAATAACGCGCAGGTCGGTGACGACGGGTGTGCTGGTGTGTACGGCGGGGTTGGTCTGCATGTTCATGGTCGTTGTCTCGCAGTCATCAGTGGGTCTGGCCCAAGGCCGAAGGCGCCTTGTGCTGGTCAGAGGAAGCGCCCTTTGGGCGAATGCGTACGAAGAAGACGGCGATGGCCGCCAGCACCGAAGTCACGGCCAGGCCATACAGCCCGCCCTGGATCGACCCGGTCTGCTGTTCGAGCAGGCCGAAAGTGGTGGGGGCAACGAAGCCGCCGAGGTTGCCGACGGAGTTGATCAAGGCGATCACGGCCGCGGCGATACGGGCGTCCAGGTAACCCTGCGGAATCGGCCAGAACAGCGACGAGGCCGACTTGAAGCCGATGGCGGCGAAGCACACGGCGACGAAGGCGAACACCGGGCCGCCAGTGGTGGACATGAACATGCCGATGGCAGCGACAACCAAGGCACCGGCAACCCAGGCCTGCTGGAACTTCCAGCGCGTGGAACCGGCAGCGAAGGCGTACATGGCGATGATCGAGATCAGCCACGGGATCGAGTTGAAGAAGCCGACCTGCAGGTCGCTGATATCGCCCATGCGCTTGATGATGCTCGGCAGCCAGAAGGTGGCGGCGTAGATGGTCAGCTGGATGCAAAAGTAGATCAGGCAGAACAGCACGATCTGGCGGTCCTGGAGCAGGCGCCAGGCCGATGGCTTGACCGCGCCCACGGCTTCACGATCACGCTGTTCGCGGTCGATGGTCGCCACCAGCGCGTCCTGTTCGGCCGGGCTAAGCCACCTGGCATCCTGCGGTTTGGAGTCGAGCCAGAAGAACACGAAGAAGCACAGGGCCACCGAGGCCATGCCTTCGATGAACAGCATCCACTGCCAGCCATGCAGGCCCAGGCCCTGGATCTGCATCAGCGCGCCGGCCAGCGGCCCGGAAATCAGCGATGCCAAGGCCGAACCGCTGAGGAAGATGGCAATCGCCTTGCCACGCTCGGCGGCCGGCAACCAGCGCGTGAAGTAGTAGATCACACCGGGGAAGAAGCCTGCCTCGGCCACGCCCAACAGGAAGCGCAGCACGTAGAACTGGGTTTCGTTCTGGACGAAGGCCATGGCGGTGGCGACCACGCCCCAGGTGAACATGATGCGGGTCAGCCACAGCCGCGCACCGACTTTCTGCAACAGCATGTTCGAGGGCACCTCGAACAGCGCGTAGCCGATGAAGAACAGCCCGGCACCGAGACCAAAGGCGGCGGCACTGATGCCCAGGTCGCTTTCCAGGTGCGGACGGACGAAGCCGATATTGACGCGGTCAAGGTAGTTGACGATGAACATGATGACGAACAGCGGCAGGACGTGGCGCCTGACCTTGGCCACGGCACTGGCCAAAGCGTCGCCTTCATTCCGGGCAGACGGAGCGAGGGTGTCGTTCACAGGTGTATCTCCCACTGATTGTTATTGTGCGGGTCGAGGTTGTCTGACATGACAGTGGAACGGAGCATAGGCGCAGCGAAGTTGTACGACAAGATGCCGACTATCACCTAAATGGCAAAATACAAGCTTATAACTCAGTAAATAGCGTAGAAAATGCTGCGGAAGCGATGGACGGCCCTGTACCGTGCAGAGAAAAAACGGGCAAAAAATATTTTTATCGATTAACTTGTCATACAAGCCAGTCAGCTCCGGACTACTCATGGATACTCCTGCCAAACGCAGCCACAGCCGCGCCCACGACCTGGTGTCGAGCCTGACCCAGCAAATCCTGCTGGGCACGTTCAAGCCGGGGGACAAACTGCCGTCTGAGAACACCCTGGTGCGCGAGCATGGCGTCAGCCGCACCGTGGTCCGTGAAGCACTGTCGAAATTGCAGGCCTCAGGCCTGGTGGAGCCACGCCATGGCATCGGCACCTTCGTGATGGAGCGCCAGGGCCAGGCGGGTCTGCGCGTGGGGGCGGAAAATGCCGCGAGCGTGCGCGACCTGCTGGAGCTGCGCATCGGCCTGGAGGGCCAGGCGGCCGCGCTCGCTGCCGTGCGCCGCAGCGACGAGCACCTGGTGCGCATGCGCAAGGCGCTGGATGACTACCAGGACCTGGCGGCTGCCGGTGACAGCTGCATCGAGGCAGACCGGCGCTTTCACCTGTTGATCGCCGAGGCCACTGGCAACCTGTATTTCAGCGAGATGATGGCGCAACTGGGCAACGGGTTGATCCCGCGTAACCGCATGGCCTTGGCCGAACGCGCCGGCGCCAACCTGGCGCGGCATGCCTACCTGGCCAACCTTGAGCATGAGGCGATCCTCAATGCCATCCGCCGGCAAGACCCGGACGCGGCGCGGGCGGCGATCTGCCTGCACCTGTCCAACAGCCGCGATCGCCTGCTGCCGGACTAGGGCCGCTGTCGTTGCCGTTTCACCAGGTCAGGCAGATCTTGCCGAAATGCCGGTTGCTCTCCTGGTAGCGGAACGCCTCGACGATCTGCTCCAGCTCGAAATGCTTGTCCACCACTGGCCGCAAGCCATTGGCATCGATCGCCCGCACCATCGCCTGCTGCTGCGCACGGCAGCCCACCAGCACACCTTGCAGGCGGATCTGGCGTACCAGTGCCTGCACCAATGGCAGCTGACCGGCTACACCGGTCAGAATGCCGATCAACGACACATGCCCACCAATGCGCGCGGCGATCATCGACTGCTCCAGGGTGGCCGGCCCACCCACTTCGATCACATGATCGACGCCGCGATTGCCAGTCAGCTCACGGGCCTTCTCGCCCCAGGCCGGGGTGCTCTTGTAGTTGATCAGGTGGTCGGCGCCGAGGGCCTTCAGGCGTTCGAGCTTGGCGTCGCTGGACGACGTGGCAATGACCGTGGCCCCGGCCAGCTTGGCGAACTGCAGGGCGAAGATCGACACACCGCCGGTGCCCTGCACCAGCACCGTGTCACCGGGTTTGAGGTGATCGTCGCTCATCAAGCTGCGCCAGGCGGTGAGGCCGGCCGTGGTCAGGGTTGCAGCCTCGGCGTGGCTGAACCCCTTGGGTGCCAGCGTGAACGAAGTGACCGGGGCCGTTACCTGCTCGCGGGCATAACCATCAATGCCATCGCCGGGCACCCGGGCAAAGCCTTCGACGTTGGCCTGGCCGTCGAGCCAGTCCGGGAAGAAGGTGCTGACGACGTTGTCGCCAACCTTGAATTCACTCACACCTGCGCCGACCGCGACCACTTCGCCGGCGCCGTCGGCCATGGGAATACGCCGCTCGCTCGGGCCCCACATGCCACTGACCACGGCGAAGTCGTGGTAGTTGAGGGAGCTGGCATGCAGTTGCACGGTGATCTCGCCCGGCTTGGGCGCAGGCGCCTCGCAGGTGCCGACTTCGACCTTGTCGTAGCCGCCGCCGGGTTGCACATAGATGGCCTTGCTGGTCATGACTGGGGCTCCATTCAGAGAAAGACTGGGGTTCAGCATAGCCAGTGTGGGCCTGTTCGCGGGCGTGCCCGCTCCAACAGATATTGCACTGGACTCGGGCCTGTAGAGATCCTGTGGGAGCGGGCGAGCCCGCGAAAGGGCCGGAACTGGCAACAGATAATTCAGCCCAGCATCACCCGCAACGCCCGGCAATCTGCTGCATGCCAATCCACCAGTTCCGGCCACGGGTTATCCGGCAAGTTCACCAGCACCGTGCGCGCCCCAGCGGCCCGCCCACAGTCCAGGTCAAAGCGATAATCCCCAACCATCACCAACTCGCCGGGCGCCACTCCCCAGCTACTGGCAATCTTCAACAGCCCATCCGGGCTCGGCTTCGGCTCGGCCTCATCGCGCCCGAGAATGTGCTCGACCTGGAAGCAGTCCGCCAGGCCGATCGCCTCCAGCGTCACATGCGCCAACTCCCGCGCATTGCGGGTCAGGATGCCCAGGCGGCAGCCACGTTCGGCCAGCTCACGCACCAGTTCCACGGCCCCGTTGGCCGCTGTCGAGGCAATCGCCAGGTCGCGCTCATGTTCCAGCAGCCAGGCATGCTTGGCCGCCGCTTCCGCCGCCGGCAGCGCCGCCAGATGGGTGAGAATGTCGTGCTCGGCCGGGATATCCAGGGCGACACGGATGGCGGCGAAATCGTGCACCGCCACGGTCAGGGTGCCGTCCATGTCGAACACCCAATTGCGGATTTCGGCCAGGCTCATGCCCAGTCCTTGCGGTGGCGAATCAGGCCTTCCTGGGTCGACGACGCCACCAGCTGGCCGGCGCGGTTGAAGATGCTGCCGCGGCAGAAACCCCGGGCATTACCAGCCCATGGGCTGTCGGTGGCGTACAACAGCCACTCATCGGCGCGCAGGTTACGGTGGAACCACAGCGAATGGTCGAGGCTGGCGATCTGCATGTCGCGCTGCCACACCGATTTGCCATGGGGCAGCAGCGACGTCGTCAGCAGGCCGAAATCGGAAGCGTAGGCCAGCAGGTACTTGTGCAGCGCCGGCACGTCAGGCAAAGAGCCGTCGGCGCGGAACCAGGCGTACTTCACCGGGTCGCCGGGCTGGGGGTTGAACGGATCGCGCTCGGTCACCGGGCGAATCTCGATCGGCTTGGCGCACAGCACCTTGTCGCGGATGCGTTCGGGCAGCTTGTCGGCGTGGGCGCTGGCCAACTCGACTTCGGTCGCCAGGTTTTCCGGGCCGACCACGTCGGGCATCTGCACCTGGTGCTCGAAACCTTCCTCGTCGTACTGGAACGACGCGCTGCAGGTGAAGATCGGCTGGCCCTTCTGGATCGCCGTCACCCGCCGGGTGCTGAAGCTGCCGCCGTCACGCACGCGGTCGACCGAGTAGACCACCGGCAAGCTGGCATCGCCCGGGCGCAGGAAGTAGCCGTGCAGCGAATGCACATGGCGCGCATCCTCGACCGTCTGGCTGGCCGCCGACAGCGACTGGCCCAGCACCTGGCCACCGTACAGCTGACGGAAGCCGAGGTCCTGGCTGCGGCCACGGAACAGGTTCTCCTCGATCGACTCGAGGCTCAACAGGTCGACCAGGTCGTCCAACACATGACTCATCGGGGGTTCTCCTTGTAGGAGCGAGCCTTGCTCGCGATGCGTAGGAGCGAGCCTTGCTCGCGATGCGCCGCTGAGCGGCGCTCGGTTTCACAGGCGCTGAACATCTTTCGGCAAGCACCTTTCAGGGATGAGGAAATGATACAAGGTTTGTCATCGACACCGTGCATGCCGGCTCATTCAGTGCGCAGGGTCTGCTCCCAGTGTGCGCGGTCGATGCGATACAGCACGTGAGGGCGCAGCGGGTGGCCGATGGGCAGGCGGGGGTGGTCGAAGCTGCCATTGACGTCCTGGACCATGCCGATGGCCTGCATGACTTTTTGCGACGGCAAGTTGCTCTCGCTAGTGAACGACACCACCTCTTCCATGCGCAATTGGGCGAAAGCACAACGCAGGCAGGTCCATGCCGCCTCGCTGGCAAAGCCCAGGCCCCAATGACGCCGGGCCAGGCGCCAGCCAATCTCCACCGCCGGGGCGAACGGCGCGTCGAAATTGACGTTGAGCAAGCCCGTCATGCCGATGAACGCCCCGCTGTCTTTTCGCTCAAGCGCCCACAGGCCGAAGCCGTATTCGTTGAAATGCCCGCGGATCCTGCCGATCAGCGCCGCCGCTTCGAGCCGCGTCATGGGCGCCGGGAAATAACGCATCACCAGCGGGTCGGCACACATTGCCGCAAATTCGCGCAGGTCGTCATCGTGCCATTGGCGCAGCACCAGGCGGGCGCTTTCCAGGTGGAGGATGGGGGTCATGAGAACAGCTCCGGTTTTACCCAATGGCATTTTACAGCGTAGGCGCGGCCAGGTTTGACACGCAACCGGCGGCGCCCAGAATGCAATTTTCACAACCCCTTCACTAGCCCCCGACAGACGGCTGAGCACAATGCCCCCACACCACCGCCGCGCCATTGGAGTGACGCATGCAGCCGAGCAACACCTTGGGCCATCCCGCCATCCACGCCCGTCGCAAGCGACGCATGTCACGCAAAGCCCTTGGTGCCGCTCTCGGTTTGTGCATGGTCATCGCAGCGGTCACCACCTGGCTGTCAACGAGGACCCATATCGTGGACCTTGGCAACGAGCGGCAGTTGAATGAAAGCGGCCTGCTGCAGGACTGGGCAGACGGTGCAGTGATCGTGATGATCCGCCATGCCGAACGTTGCGACAGCGCACCCGGCCCTTGCCTGAACGACCCTACGGGTATCACCGTGGCCGGCAGCGAGGCCGCCACCCGGGTCGGCCAAGGCTTGAAACAACTGGGCCTGGGCAATGCCGAGGTGCTCGCCAGCCCCAAAGTACGTACCCTGCAGACGGCGCACTTCATCCTTGGCCAGGCCGTTGCCAGCGAAGCCTGGCTGGAAAGCTGCGACAACCAGTTCGCCCGTGAAGCGCTGGCGCGCAAGCGTGCCGGGCATAACCTGGTGCTGGTCACCCACAATGGCTGCATCGACCACTTCGCCCGCCAGCAGGGCGTGGCCGGGGGTGAGCGTGAGAGCAACTACGCCAGCGCGCTGTTCGTCTCGGTGGACGCCAACGGCAAGGCGCGCATCCTTGGGCGCTTGAACGAGCCAGACTGGCAACGGGTATTGGCCAGCGTGGGGAAATAACTGGCAAGATCAGCGCTGGCCCCGATTGCGAACGTCCCATGCCGCTGCCGCTGATCTACCACGAAGACTACAGCCCGGAATTCCCCGCCGGGCACCGCTTTCCCATGGAAAAGTTCCGCCTGCTGCGCGACCACCTGGTGGGCAGCGGCCTGACTACCGACCAGGCCCTGCTGCGCCCGGACATCTGCCCCAACGACATCCTCGCCCTGGCCCATGACCGCAGCTACATCGAGCGCTACATGAACGGCGAATTGTCCGGCGAGGACCAGCGCCGCCTCGGCCTGCCCTGGAGCGAAGCCCTGGCCCGGCGCACCGTGCGTGCAGTGGGCGGTTCGCTGCTGACCGCCGAGATGGCGCTGCAGCATGGCATCGCCTGCCACCTGGCCGGTGGCACCCACCATGCCCACTACGACCATCCGGCCGGTTTCTGCATCTTCAATGACCTGGCGGTGATCAGCCGCTACCTGCTCGAAGCCGGGCGTGTGCACCGGGTACTGATCTTCGACTGCGATGTGCACCAGGGCGACGGCACGGCACGCATCCTCCAGGACACCCCGGACGCCATCACCGTGTCCCTGCACTGCGAACAGAACTTCCCGGCACGCAAGGCCCACAGCGACTGGGACATTCCCCTGCCACGCGGCATGGGCGACACGGCTTACCTGAAGGTGGTGGAAGACGCGCTGAACTACCTACTGCCGCTCTATCAACCCGACCTGGTGCTGTACGACGCCGGCGTCGATGTGCACAAGGATGATGCCCTGGGCTACCTGCAACTCACCGACGATGGCCTGGCGGCGCGTGACGAGCTGGTGATGCGCCATTGCCTGGGCCGTGACATCCCGGTGGTCGGGGTCATCGGTGGCGGCTATAGCAAGGACCGCGAAGCCTTGGCCAGGCGCCATGGCATTCTTCACCACAGTGCGGCGCGTGTCATAGGTTGTTCACAATGACTGTGGAACCGCTTGTGGATAACCTGCGGGAAAGGCGCTGCAGCCCTTGACCGGTGGGGGCTGCAGAACACTGATCATTTTTTGTTCAGTACGTGGATTGGCCCGGCTGCGCTAGAATGCGCAGTCTTTTCCACAACCTGCTGCCTACCATGCCCGATAAAAACCCCGCATCCCCTCCCCTGGCCGTCGTGATCGGCGGCGGCCCTGCTGGCCTGATGGCGGCTGAAGCCATGGCCCAGGCGGGCCTGGCGGTGGAAGTGTTCGATGCCATGCCTTCGGTGGGCCGCAAGTTCTTGCTGGCCGGCGTCGGTGGCATGAACATCACCCATTCGGAAGCTTATCCACAGTTCGTTTCGCGCTACGCCGAGCGGCAGGCTGAAATCGACGGGTTGCTGCGCGACTTCGATGCCGATGCGCTGCGCCTGTGGATCCACGGGTTGGGTATCGACACTTTTGTCGGTACGTCAGGCCGGGTTTTCCCCACCGACATGAAGGCGGCCCCGCTGCTGCGCGCCTGGCTGAAGCGCCTGCGTGACAATAATGTGGTTATCCACACCCGCCATCGCTGGCTGGGCTGGAATGCCGACGGTAGCTTGCGAATCGCTTATCCACAGGGGGAATTGCAGGTCAAGGCCAACGCCGTGGTACTGGCCTTGGGTGGCGCCAGCTGGGCAAGGCTGGGCTCCGACGGCGCCTGGCAGCCGTTGTTGGCCGAACGCACTGTGGATATCTCGCCGCTGCGGCCGAGCAACTGCGGTTTCGAAGTGGAGGGATGGAGTACGCTGCTTGTGGACAAGTTCGCGGGGGCGCCGCTGAAGAACATTGCCCTCAGCGTACCGGGCATGGCGCCGCGCAAAGGCGAGTTCATCCTCACCGCGCAGGGCGTCGAGGGCAGCCTGGTGTATGCATGGTCGGCTCAGCTGCGCCAGGCTATCGAGCATCAGGGGCAGGCCAGGCTGTTGCTCGACCTGTTGCCGGACAAGCCTGTGGACAAGATTGCCCAGGCGCTGGCCAAACCACGCGGATCGCGGTCGATGGCCAAGCATTTGCACAGCCAGTTGGGGATCGACGGGGTCAAGGCGGGGTTGCTGCGGGAGCTGACGGATCAGGCGACCTTTGCCGATCCTCAGGCGCTGGCGCGGGCGATCAAGGCCTTGCCGATCACGCTGGTACGCACGCGACCGCTGGACGAAGCGATCAGCAGTGCCGGTGGCGTGCGTTTCGAAGGGCTGGATGAAGGGTTGATGGTCCGCCGGATGCCGGGGGTGTTCTGTGCGGGCGAAATGCTGGACTGGGAGGCGCCGACTGGGGGGTATCTGCTGACCGCGTGCTTTGCCAGCGGGCTTCGTGCGGGACGAGCGGCGGTGGATTGGTTGGCGCGGCCTGCCTGATCGATTGCCGGGGCTGCTTCGCAGCCCTTTCGCGACACAAGGCCGCTCCTACAGAGGTACGCAATCCCCTGTAGGAGCGGCCTTGTGTCGCGAAAGGGCCGCAGAGCGGCCCCAGGGATCTCAAGGCTTACGCTTGCGCGGCCCGCCGTTGAAGCTCGGCACCTTGCGCACAGCCTTCACCGATGGCTCCGCAGCACCTGCCTCGGCACTGTCCATCCAGCGCCCCAGCCCACGCTTGGCGCTGTTCTCTTTCGGTTTCTTGGGCTTCTTCGGCTTCTTGATCACCTGGCCGCTGGCATCGGTCATCGGTACCCGGTGCTCAGGGATGAAGTCCGGCTCCTCGTGACGTGGCAAGGTCTGCCGTGTCAGCACTTCGATCGCCGACAGCATCTGCACCTCATCGGCACACACCAGCGAAATCGCCTCGCCCTTGTTGCCGGCGCGGCCGGTACGGCCAATACGGTGCACATAGTCCTCGGCCACGATCGGCAGATCGAGGTTGACCACTAGCGGCAGGTCGTCGATGTCCAGGCCACGGGCTGCCACATCGGTGGCCACCAGCACCTGGATCTCCCGCGCCTTGAAGCTGTCCAGTGCACGCTGGCGGGTGGCCTGCGGGCGGTCGCCGTGGATACCGTCGGCATTCACCCCGTCGGCCAGCAAGCGTTCGACCAACTGATCGACGCCATTGCGGGTCTTGGCGAATACCAGCACCTGCTTCCAGCGCTGCTTGCGCAGCAGGTGCATGAACAAGTCGGCCTTGCGTTTCTTGTCCACAGGCACCAGCCACTGCTTGACCGTGGTCGCCGCGGCGTTGCGCGGGCTGACTTCGATGCTCAGCGGGTCGTTCAGGGCCAAGCCGGCGAGCATGCGGATCTGCTCGGAGAAGGTGGCGGAGAACAGCAGCGTCTGACGCTTGCGCGGCAAGGCGGCATAAACCGACTGCAGCTCTTCGGCAAAGCCCAGGTCGAGCATGCGGTCGGCTTCGTCGAGCACCAGTGTCTGTACCTGATTGAACTTCACCGCATTCTGGCGGAACAGGTCGAGCAGTCGGCCGGGCGTGGCCACCAGCAGGTCGACGCCACGGCGCAGGCGCATCATCTGCGGGTTGATGCTGACCCCGCCGTAAACGGCATAGGTGCTCAATGGCAGGTTTTCGGCATATTCGCGCACGTTGTTGTGCACCTGCTCGGCCAGCTCGCGGGTCGGTACCAGCACCAGCGCACGGATCGAGTTACTGGCAACCTTCTCACCTTCCAGGGCAAGGCGCTGCAGCACCGGCAAGGCGAAACCGGCGGTCTTGCCAGTGCCGGTCTGGGCTGCGGCCATCAGGTCGCGGCCGGCCAGCACGGCGGGGATGGCCTTGGCCTGGACTGGGGTCGGGGTGGTGTAGTCCAGCTGCTGCAAGGTGCGCAGCAGCGGTTCGATCAGGCCGAGTTTGGCGAAATTCATGGCAATACCGTCAGGGGGTTCAGCGAAGGCGGCAAGTTTACCGCATCACCCCTGGCTACTTGCTGCAGATTTCGCCTTTCATCGGCTGCTCTGGCGCCTTGCGCCATTGCGGCAGGCCGATCAGCACCACCGCGCCGATGATCACCGCCATGGCCAGGCACTCCTCGGTGCCGATCTGTTCGCCGGCAAAGAGGATACCCAGCAGCACCGCCACCGCCGGGTTGACGTAGGCGTAGCTGGTGGCCGCTGCCGGCCGCACGTTCTTGAGCAGGTACATGTAAGCACTGAAGGCGAGGATCGAACCGAACAGCACCAGGTAAGCCAGCGCCCCCCAGCCGGCAAGGGTCGGCATCTGCGTCATGCGCTCACCGGACAGTGCACTGCCCAACAGCAATACCGCACCGCCTACCAGCATCTCGGCGGCACTGGCCATCGGGCCTTGGGGCAAAGGAAGGCTCTTGCTCCACACCGAACCGAACGCCCACGCCGCCGCAGCGAACACCACCAACGCCGCCCCCACTGGGCTGGCCTGCAGGTTGGAACCGAGGTTGAGCAAGGCGATACCCAGCAACCCGAGCAGGATACCGGCCCACTCCAGCCGCGAGTTGCGGTGGCCGAACAGCAAACCGAACAGCAGCGTGAACAACGGCACCGTCGCCACCGCCAGCGCTGCCACGCCCGAGGCCACACCCGCATGCTCGGCCACTGTCACCCCGCCATTGCCGCAGCTGAGCAACAGGAAACCGATCGCCCCTGCCGCACGCCATTGCGGCCAGGTCGGGGCCGGCACACCCCGCCAGCGCAGGAAGCCATACAGCAAACCGCCGGCGATGATGAAACGCACACCGGCCATCAGCATCGGCGGCCACGATTCGACACCGATGCGAATGAACAGGTAGGTGGAACCCCAGACCAGGTACAGGGCAATGAAGGCGCCGATGAGCAGCAGCGGAAAGCGACGGGAGGCAGGCATGGCAGGTAACTCAGAAATCCGTTTTCGGGTGACCGAGTTTAGGGCGGTGCACAGGTAAATATAAGTTACAAAACCGTGCGAAATGAACGGCACACTTTTGCTGCGCTCATCAGGCTAATTTGGCCAAGGTTTCACCAACCTTCGCGGCAGGCGTTTTCTGCAGGCGGCACAGCAATTCGTGGGAGAGTTGCTGGACGCCGTGGGCCTGGCGCAGTACGCCTGCCAGGTGTTGCAGCAGGTTGGCGGCCATTTCGGCATCGGCCATGGCCCGGTGTGCGGTACCGGTATGCGGCAACCCGGCCCACCGGGTCAGGGTACCCAGCTTGTGGTTCGGCGCCGCCGGCAAGAGGCGCCGTGACAGCAGCAGGGAACACGCGAAAGACTGCTGCCGGCTGCGGCCGATGCGGCTCAGTTCGTAATCCCAGAACTTCTGGTCGAAGGCGGCGTTATGCGCCAGCAATGGGGTACCTCCGACGAACTCGGCCACTTCGTTCATCACTTTATCGACCGGCGGCGCCGTGCGCAGCATGGCGGTGGTAATGCCGGTGAGCCCGGCGACGAAGGCCGGCACCGGCACACCGGCATTCATCAGGCTCTGATAGCGCTCGACAATGCGCCCGCCTTCCAGCATCACCACCGCCACCTCGGTGGCGCGGCAGCCGGCACCGGGCGAGATGCCGGTGGTTTCAAAGTCGATGACAGCGATACGTTCCATGAAAAAACCTTAGTGCTTGAGCAACAGCGCGCCCTCGATGGGCACATAACGGGTGGCGGCGCGAATCAGCGACAACGCTGTCAGGCCGGGCACGCCATAGACTACCGCCTCGGTGCCGTGGCGCTGGATGACCCGTTCCAGCAGCAGGTCGAAGTCACCATCACCCGAGGCCAGCACCACCTGGTCGACCCGGCTGGCGGCATCGATCACATCGAGAGTGATGCCCACATCCCAGTCGCCCTTGGCCGAACCGTCGCTGCGCTGGATGAACGGCTTGAGGCGCACGTCGAAACCGAGGTTGCGCAGGATCTGCTGAAATTGCTGCTGCTTGCTGTCACCGCGATCGATGGCATAGGCGACGGCCTCGACGATCTCGCCTTCGCGGCTGACCTCCTTCCACAGTGCGGTGTAGTTGAAGTGGCAGCCATGGGCCTGGCGCACGGTGTAGTAGAGGTTCTGCACATCGGCGAACAGCGCGATCTTTTTCACCACATACCCTCGACATGAAAAGGGGCGCAATGCGCCCCTTCGGAAATGCCAGCAGTATGCCAGACCGGTCAGACGAACGTATCGTCATCCGAGAAGAAGCCACCACCATCGTTGCCGTAGTCGGTATCGGCCCAGCCGCCCTGGTCATTGCCCCAGCCACCGTTGTCGGCGACCTGCTGCTGCGCCCCCTGGTCATTCCAGCCGCCGTTGTCACTGGCCGGTGCCGGCTCTTCCTTGATCACCTCGACCACCTCTTCAGGCTGCGAGTTGTGGTGGAACAGGCTGCTGATACCTTGCGCCAGCAACACGCCACCGGCGACGCCCGCAGCGGTCTGCATTGCACCACCGAGGAAGCTGCTGGCGCCGCTGCGCGCTGGCGCGGCGCCAAAGCCAGGCTGTTGCGGCTGTGCTTGAGCCTGCATCTGCGGCTGCGGTTGCGGCTGAGAGAAGCCTGGCGCACTCGGCTCGCGCCAACCGCCACCCGATGCTACCGGCGCACTAGGGCGCTGCGGCTGAACCGGCTCCGGATTGCGCGCACCGGCACCGAAGATGCTGGAGAGGAACCCACCGCCGCCATTGCCACTGCTGGCACGGGTCGCCTCAAGCTGGGCACGGGCCTGCTTCAGTTCGGCCTCCAGTTGCTTGTTCTGCTCATCCAGGCGCTTGATCGCGGCTTCCCGAACCAGGATCGCCTGGGCCATGTAGTAAGGCGCTGCCGGCTGCTGGCGGACATGCTCCTCGATCCGTGCCTGCGCCTGCGCATCGCGCGGCTGGCTTGGGTCTTCGGCTTGCTTGATGCGGCCGAACAGGCCGTCGATCAGGGTTTGTTCATCAGTGTTCATTGGGGCTACCTCATGGGCTAGCAGGACATCGGACATGGCAAAGATGGGGCGCCCGGCCCAAGGATTCAATCACCGCGCGGGTGAAACTTTTTTCAGCAAGCGACCGCTCTGGGCTAAAGTTAGGCCCCTGCTTTTACTGCCTTGCGATATTGACTGATGAATCCGCTGAGCGTTCTGCGCGACTCCCTGTACTTCTTCCGCCGCCACCTGGCCAGCATCATTCCGCTATGCCTGCCGCTAGTGGTGCTCGAAGCCCTCTCCACCCAGCTGCTGTACCGCCAGCTGGGCGAGCAGGCCTCGCCGGCCTACGGCATGCTGATCAGCCTGTTGTTCTATCCGCTGTACAGCGCGGCGCTGATCCTATACCTGGACACCCGCAGCAACGGCCAGGAGATTCGCAAGCGCGACCTGTTCGCTCGCGCCGTGCAGCTGTGGCCGCAACTGGCCCTGCTGATCACGATCAGCTCGCTGCTGATCATGGCCGGCCTGGCGCTGCTCGTGTTCCCAGGCGTGTGGATCATGATCAACCTGGTGTTCGCCGAGTACCTGCTGGTGCTGCGTGGCCTGCCGGTGGTGCAGTCGATGCGCGAAAGTGCGCGCATGACCACCGGGCACTTCCTGCGCATCATGATCTGCGTGCTCGGCGTGCTGGCACCAATCTGGCTGATCGATGGCCTGCTGCTGATGGCCTTCCCCGAGCCCGCGCCGGGCGTTGAACTGGCCCTGGATAGCCTGAGTGGGTTCTTGCAGTTGTTCAGCACCGTGGTGCTGTATCGCCTGTTCATGTTGCTGGAAGCGCAAGAGCAAGCCTGAAGAACCGAATACCGGAAAAGGACGACCATGAGCAGCAAACACCTGACCCAAACCAGCAAGTTTCTGAGCTATGTCTTGCGCCATGAGCCTCATGCCGTCGGCCTGCAACTCGATGCCGAAGGCTGGGTGGATATCGATGCCTTGCTTGCTGGCGCGGCAAAGGCAGGCCGCATGCTGGACCTGACAACGCTCCGTGAAGTTGTCGAAAGCAGCGACAAGAAGCGCTTCACGCTCTCCGAAGATGGCCAGCGTATTCGGGCTGCACAAGGGCATTCGGCTTCAGGCGTGAATCTCCAGCACACGAAAAAGCAGCCGCCGCCGGTGCTCTATCACGGGACGGCAACACGCTTTCTTGAGTCAATTCTGCAGCAAGGGCTGATTGCGGGTGCACGCCACCATGTGCACCTGTCGCAGGAAACCGTGACGGCGGTCGCTGTCGGGCAGCGATATGGGAAACCGGTGCTGTTGAAAATCGATGCCCAGCGCATGCATCGGCAGGGATTCAGGTTCTACCAGTCTGAGAATGGCGTGTGGTTGACCGAAGCGGTCCCCGTTGAATTCCTCTTGGTGGACGATTAACTGGCCTAAGGCTTACGGCGCAGCGGCCTCGCCCTACTCGCCTGCCTTGGTCTTCAAGGAGTTCAGGATTCTGCCGATGTAGACGCCCGTTCTGCGGTCAACCGCAGCCGTGACCATACTCAACGGGCTTATTTGCGCAAATTGCCCTTTCATCTCGACCAACTGTGGGCGCCCGCAAAACATGTCCTGCTTGTCTTGGTCATTCATGAACCACTTGCCTCCAAGATGGCGCCTGAACACCTGCCCCACGTACCTGGCCGCGCCATCGATGATGGCGGCCTGATCTTTCGGCTTTAGTGCATCGAAATTTTCGTAACGACGAAGCAACCAGGCTTCCAGATAATCCAGCGAGGCAATGGAATAGTCGAATTGCTCTCGGTCGCCTGTTGGAAAACTGTGCAGGAAGCGATCGATGGCATCGTTCATGTCCATAAGCCAGTACTCGAAAAGATCGGCATTCAATCAAAGGGCTCCAGTGAAATCGTTGCTGGCCAGCAGGTTGAGGCGATTGCTGGATTCCATCACCCCATCATATCTCCACCTACCGGATGCTGTGGATTCACTGTATAGGATTTCAGCTTGTTAGGATCAATCACCGCTTCCCCAGCATTGGGAAGTGCGCCGTCGACAGCTTTTACCCCCCCTTTTCACCCCAAGCCGCCGCCCGTTGCAGCGCCTGCCAGCGCTGAGGCAAGCGTCGCCAGCGCAGAAATGGTCTGTTTCTCTTCCTCACTCAGTTGATCCCGAGGCTTGTCAGGATAGATCCGAGCGGCTATCAACTCACCAGTCGCTGCGCCGGCCGCACCTGCAACCGCCGAGTTGCCCTGGGCCTGAGCCACCACGACACCCAATACGGCATGGGCCATGATCCGGACGTTTTCGTTATCACCCGCTACTTTCTTGATAACGCCGGCCAGGTACGGTGCCGAGGCACCGGCAAGCGCACCACCGATGTTGCCACCGGCCAGCCCCTGCAGGGCGGCCGTAACGGCTTGCGTCACCTTCTGGTAATCACCACTGGTCCCGTACTTGCCCATGATCCGCTGGTAAGCATCGGTAGCGACCAGCTTGTCTTGATAGGCCTTGAGGTCCTTTTCGCTCGCCCCTTCTCCCGGCGCCTTGATCCCGCGCGCCTCAAGTTCAGCACGCGCCTCCTTGTCGGCCTTGAGCTGGCCCTCGGTGCGGACGATGTCCGAAACCTGGGTGCCGATCTCGCCTATCATCTGCACCTGCTGCAGGCGCCGTTGCTCTTTCTCTTTGTCGAAGATCGGGCTGATGCTGTCGTTGGCATGCTCGACGTCGTGGCTGAGGCTGGCGACATCCTGCTTCTGCTGGCCCGGATCGCGGATTTCCAGGGTACCTTCGGAAACGGCTGAGGACGTGGTGCCGCTGGCACTGCCGCTGTGGTTGTAGGCGATCAGCGTGCCGCTAGGCATGTTGCTGGTGAAACCCGACGAGCCATTGTTGCCGCCCCTGACGCTGGCTCTTGAACTGCGCCTTGTTCTCGATATCGCTCCAGCCAAGAGTGCCGGTGCTCAGGTGGTTCTCGTCGGCCCCCCGCAGTACTGGCAAACACGCTGCCATCGAGTTGAGTGTACTTGCCTACAGCGATGTTCCAGACGGCTGGACTTGCCCCGGCAGCCCATCAAGCCTGCAAAGGCTGGCAAGCGGCGTATTTAGGTAGCGGCGTTGCCGGAACTGGCCGGGCTGCTCTCGACCACACTCGAACAGCTGTTTGGTCAGCAGCAGGAAACCACTTTGCGTAAGCGTGGCCCGGCTCCAAAATGGAAACAGCAACTGGAAGCCATCGACCAACTGCCCAAGAGCGAAGGGAGATTTAGCAGCAAGCAGATAAACAACACCGGCGCGCGAGAGCAGTGTTGAACAAATACTCCTATTGACTAGCTTTGGTAACCATCAAACTCCCAAGAAAATACTTTTCCTAGCTATATCGCGATAGTTACCCAGTTGTCTCCCTCGCAGCGACTCACACAATCATGAATCAATCTATTCGTAGTCGAAATTCATATTTCCGAACAATTAATATACCTCTCCCCCACCGCGCTTCCCATACTGTCTCTTGCAGCCACTTTGGTGGCCAATAAAAGCTCAAAATCATCTGCCCATTGCGTGCAATCAAGCCCGATCTGAACACGAAAATTCAGAGAAAAATTGTCTACGCTCTCAAGGCAGTAAGTCTCAACATAAAAAATGTCATTAGAAATGCCTTTTATAACAGCAAGCACATTCCTCCTCATCAGCTACATCCAGAGGACTATTACTTACTCTTACGCGCTGACCTGTTACAGGGTTGACGCTGTATGCTCCAAATTCTCCTGCACGCCTGCCGGCTTCCACCAGGCGGCTGTTGACCAAGCCGTTAGCGGCCTTAACCGACAGGTTGCTGCTGGCGCGCAGGTCGCCTTCGTTGCGCACCGTTGGGCGCCCGGCAGTCATTGCTGTGGACCAGGTACAACACGGGCACCTGCACCTGCTCGCCGTTCACCTCCGAGCTCTTCAGCCTGACGATGTTATGGATCAGCGCCGCCACCTGCTCCGAGATCAGGCTCACGCCCACGACCAGGTCCAGCCTATGCGTCGGAGTTTCCGTCGTCCGGGTGCAAAAACTGATTGGACCGATCCCCCTCAAGCTCTCGTCTAGATGATTCCAACATAGTGGACCAGACTTTAAAAATTTTGTCCTCACCCTCTAAAGACGAATCTACTGCAGGCATGTACCTGACAATAGGCTCCATGGACTCTGGATAATCAAAATCCGCATATATCTCTTCAACAACCGCCAATGGATCTTGATATTTATCTCTATTTACAAAGACCCATAAAAGAATCAGAAACAGCCAAGCCTTCTCTGAGCCCTTATCATCTCGCACATCCTGAGCAGCAAGCTGAGCCACGCACTCCCGAACATCACTATCCTGATCGCCATCCAGAGAGGCCAGGTCATACTGACCCGCTGAAGACTCAGGAGAAAGCCCTATAAGAGTATATTGGACAACACCACTTGGAGTTAGATAGCCACGCCCCAAGCCGTAATTAATATCCCCCCAACTTAACCAAGGCGCCTCTGAGTAGCAGAACTCACCATCTAAGATCATATGCATATCTAGCCTCTTATTTTGGCAACCTAGATGGTACTTGGTTGGGACTGCCCGTAATTCTTCCAGCAGGGATAAATCTCTGATGAGTCAACTCGCCCTTCGAGTTTACGAGCCACTCGAATATCTCCGATTTACCATCCACCACGCCTTCCATCTGAGTCAAATTGTACGACTTCCCGTCCCAGCCACGAATGGTGAACAACCTACCCTTCTCTGGGAGCCCTTCTGGATATCTACATCAGCGATATCTAAGCGGCGGGCATAGTTCGCAACATCGACAACAGTATTCACCGTCACCTCTCGCTGCTCCCAGCCAATTGTCGAATGATAAATATCCACTGCGGCATTGGCCTGCGGCGCCCGCACCCTTTGGACCAACGAACCAGTCTACCTCGGCAAAAAACGTCTACGCAAAAATGTTTTGTAGTCATCAGGCGCCGCACTTATTAACGCCTCGATATCATCACCACGAACCAGAGAATGGTCGATTATAGACTCAACAAAATAGTACAGATACTCAGGATTCTCACTCAACTCCAGCTCAAAACCCCAAAGGAATACCAGAATTTGCTCAAATGAATTTTTCTGCACCAGAGCGCAACCTAAAAACTCGTAAGCGGATACGTATTGTGAATCTTCAACAACACCACCCATCCCGCCCAACTCTTTTAACGAAGCCTCCAGAGCACCAGCGGAAAAGAAGGGTAAAGAAACCAACCACAGAACAAATTTTCTGAAGCACTCATCGACCAAGAGCATTGTCGATATCCCTTATTAGCTGTTTGGCAAAATCAATATCCCGCTGACCGTAAGGGTATTTGCCGGGTGGTTGATTCTCAGAATTAGAACTAGATCTCTTTGTCTATTACTGACCTTGATGACTTTTTCCCATGCTCAGCAGGAGACAACATGTCGCCTGTAGCTGGGCGTATCCACGCTAGCTTTTGCACCGACTACCTTGGTGCTCTTTAAAAAATTTCATGCCTTAGCAATTTAAACCCACCACCTTGGCTAATCAATTTTTCTATCTCAGTCGAACGATTTGTAGCATTTACATAAAGCAAGATTTTATAGCTCGCGTAGTTCTGCTCCACTGGATCGCCGTCAAAAGGATCAGTATTCAATTTTAAAACAAAATTCTCTGAATCACTCTTGCCCCACATATAATAAACACCACCTTGATAAGAGCTATCTCTTTCCTCAAAAGTCTCTCCCAGCGCCTTTTCCACATCACTTCTCGCCGACAAAAGACATGATTTTTCCGCACCATAGAGATCATACACAGTAGTCATTTCGGTAACACCGCACTCGGAGCACGACTTACGGCTGTTGCCGCAGAGTCATAGATCATAAACTTCGCGTCCTGCTTGGGCGCTCATCTTACTCGACAAATCCTTCAAACCAAGGGCTTGCAAGTCTCTTGCACTCAACGGCCCTGTGCGAGTTCCGCCACTCCGATTGCTGCGGCGAGATAATCCAGAGCGCTTTCGGCCTCCGCAAAGCTCTTTATATCACTGGTCACCGGGACATAATCAGCACCCGTCGCCACGATCTCTTGCAGGTTTTTACGGCGCTCATCGTACATCTTCACCGAGCAGGCTTCTGAGCTTAGCCCTGCGCAATTCTGCTGTTTGTAGCGTTCGTTTTCTGCCTTGACCCGTTCCTCGGCGACGACCTCTGGCGTCTTGCCTGCCGCCAAGGCCTCGGCAACATCACTCAGCGCATTGTTTTCCGCAGAGTTCCTCCCCGCCTGGCCCGCTGCAACGGCATCTCCCAAGCCGCCGCCCGTTGCAGCGCCTCCCAGCGCTGAAGCAAGCGTCGCCAACGCAGAAATGGTCTGTTTCTCTTCCTCACTCAGTTGATCCCGAGGCTTGTCAGGGTAGATCCGAGCAGCTATCAACTCACCAGTCGCTGCGCCGGCCGCACCCGCAACCGCCGAGTTGCCCTGGGCCTGAGCCACCACGGCACCCAATACGGCATGGGCCATGACCCGGACGTTTTCGTTATCACCCGCTACTTTCTTGATAACACCGGCCAATTACGGGGGCGAGGCTCCGGCAAGCGCACCACCGATGTTGCCACTGGCCCGCAATCCCCTTCTCCAGACGCGTTTCAGGTACCGCGCGGCTTGGCCCGTGCGGTAGCTTCGGCCACCAGCGGATCATCAGGCCAGTAATGCTTCGGGTAACGCCCCTTCAGGTCCTTCTTCACCTCGGCGTAGGTGGTACGCCAGAAGTTGGCCAGGTCCTGGGTCACCTGCACCGGCCGCCGCGCTGGCGACAACAGATGCAGTTTTACCTGCTGGCGGCCCTGGGCAATGCGCGGCGTATCGGCCAGGCCGAACAGTTCCTGCAGGCGCACGGCAAGGATCGGCGGGTGTTCGCTGTAGTCCAGGCGGATGTTCGAGCCGGACGGCACCGCCAGATGCGCCGGCGCCCATTCGTCCAGGCGCTGCGGCAATGGCCAGGGCAGCAGGTTACGCAGGATCGACGGAAGGTCCAGCGCGGCGAAGTGGCTCAGGCGCGAGACCTTGCCCAGGTAGGGCAGCAGCCAGTCTTCCAGCGTCGCCAACAGCGCCTCGTCCCCCAGATCGGGCCATTCGCTTTGCCCGTCCTTGTCCAGATCCAACTGACGCAGCAGCGCCACCCGTGCTTGCCACTGGCGCAGCTCCGGGGTCCAGGTGAGCAGGTTCAGGCCCTTGCGCCGCACCAGGCCAAGCAGCGCCCTGGCGCGGGCCTGGTCATCCAGGCCGGGCAACGGTTCGCGGCCCACTATCAGCTCGCCGACCTTGGTCTGGCGCTCGGCGCGCAGCACTTGCTCGCGCTCGTCCCAATCAAGGACATCGACGCGCTCGACCTGCTCAGCCAACACATCTTCGAGCAGCGCGGGGTCGAACTCGGCCGCCAGATAGATGCGTTCTTCGCGCTGGCCCTGGCGGCTACCGAGGTCGGCGATTACCAGCCAAGGGCATTTCATCAATGCGTCAACCTCGGCGAACAAGGCGGCCCGGCCATTGGCCAGACGATACTCGGCGCCACCTTCGCGACGCTGTTGGGCGACCCGGTCGGGATAGGCCAGCGCCAGCAAGGCGCCTAGCCAGCGGGGATGGTCGGGGGCGGCAACCGCCGCCGTGGCCTTGCCGCGCAACAGGCCACGGTACTGCCGAGCGAGTTGCCGCGCACGCTGCACGCCGCCCTGGCCACCCCGGCTGGCCTTGCTTTCACCGCTGACCAGCGCCAGGCGGCTGTGCAGGTCGGCACCACCACCGCGCTGGATATCTCGCTCGCCAAGCAAGCCCGCGACATCGCAGGCCATCGTTGCCAGGCCAAGGTCCTGGCCGCGCAACAGCAGGTGGGCGATGCGCGGATGAGCCGGCAGTTCGGCCATGGCCTGGCCGTGGTCGCTGAGGTTGTCGCGGCTGCCCGGCTTGAACGCGCCCAGCCGCGCAAGCAGGTCCTGGGCCTGGGCAAAGGCCGCTGCCGGCGGCTGGTCGAGCCAGCGCAACTGGTCGGGAGTGACGCCCCAACGCGCAAGCTGCAAGGCCAGGCCGGCAAGGTCGGCCTGGAGGATCTCGGCGCTGCCGTGGGCAGCCAGTTGGTCATGCTGGGCCTCGGACCACAGGCGGTAGCAGACCCCTGGTTCCAGGCGCCCTGCCCGGCCGGCGCGCTGGGTGGCGCTGGCGCGGGAAATGCGCTGGGTGTCCAGGCGGGTCATGCCGCTCCCCGGATCGAAGCGCGGCACCCGCGCCAGGCCGGCATCGATGACCACGCGCACGCCGTCGATGGTCAGGCTGGTTTCGGCGATGTTGGTGGCCAGCACCACCTTGCGCAGGCCCTGGGCCGGCGGGTCGATGGCGGCGCGCTGGGCACTGAGGTCAAGCTCACCATGCAGCGGGCACAGCAGCACATCTGGCCGCTCACCCAGGGCGTCCTGCAGGCTTTGATGCACACGGCGGATCTCGGCCTGGCCAGGCAGGAACACCAGCACGCTGCCAGGCTGTTCGGCCAACGCCAGCAATACGTTGTCCACCACCCGCGGCTCGATGAACTCGCCCGGCTGGAATGGCCGGCCCCAGCGGATATCCACCGGATGCATGCGGCCTTCGCTGCGCACCACCGGCGCGTCGCCCAGCAGCCGCGAGAGGCGCTCGCCTTCAAGGGTCGCCGACATCAGCAGGATTTTCAGCGCAGGCTCGTCACGCAGTAGTTCGCGGCCATTGAGGCTCAACGCCAGGGCCAGGTCAGCATCCAGGCTGCGCTCATGAAATTCGTCGAAGATCAGCAGGCCCACGCCGTCCAGCGCCGGATCGGACTGTAGCCGGCGGGTCAGGATGCCTTCGGTGACCACCTCGATGCGCGTGGTCGGCCCGACCTTGCTGTCCAGGCGGATGCGGTAGCCCACGGTTTCACCGACCTTTTCACCCAGTTCGCTGGCCAGGCGCTCGGCCGCCGCCCGCGCCGCCAGGCGGCGCGGCTCGAGCATCAGGATGGTCTGCCCGGCCAGCCACGGCTCGTTGAGCAGCGCCAGCGGTACGCGGGTGGTCTTGCCCGCTCCAGGCGGCGCTTCGAGCACGGCTTCATCGCGGTTATGCAGGGCTTCGCGCAAGGCGGGCAAGACAGCATCGATCGGTAAAGAAATCATGGTGGTCCTCGAACAGTCTGGCGAGTATAACGGCGAACCCAGCCTGCTCTATCATGGTCTTAGCTTCAGGTGCTGGCGCTTCGCTTGCCCTGCTGAATACTTTTCGGAGATTTACATGCGCATCCCATCCCGTGTCATCGGTGGCGCCCTGATCGTCACGCTGCTGACCCAACTGACGGCCTGCGGCACCATCTTCTACCCAGAGCGCCGTGGCCAGATCGGCGGCAAGATCGACCCCGTCGTGGCGGCAATGGACGCCATCGGCATCCTGTTCTATGTCATCCCAGGCCTGATCGCCTTTGGCATCGACTTCGCCACGGGCGCCATCTACTACAAAGGTGGGCACACCGCCCAGGTCGACCCGGTAAAACTGCGTGACGCCGTCAGCCCGGATGGCAAGGTCGACAACCTCAAGCTGCAGGCCATTCTGGAAAGCGAACTGGGCCAGCGCCTGCCGCTGGATGACCCGCGGCTGATCCAGCACCGCGGCAGCGTGGAGCAACTGGCGGCCCTGGGGCTGGTACCCGCAGCCTGACACTGACAAGGACAAAGCCCTGAGCATGATCACCCCAGCCGAGCATCAGCGTTTGCTGCGCCTGGCCACCCGCGCATCACTGGCGGTGGCCAGCATACTGGTGGTAAGCAAGGCTGTGGCCTGGTGGCTGAGCGGCTCGGTCAGCCTGCTGGCCGGGCTGACCGACTCGGCGCTGGATGCCGTCGCCTCGTTCCTCAACCTGCTTGCCGTGCACTACGCCCTGCGCCCTGCCGATGACGACCATCGCTTTGGCCACGGTAAGGCAGAGGCGCTGGCGGGCATGGCCCAGGCGCTGTTCATCGGGGTCAGTGCGGTACTGATCGGGATACAGGCCTATGAGCGCCTGCAAGCCCCGCAACCGCTGGGTGACACAGCCATCGGCATCGGCGTGATGCTGTTGTCGCTGGCGCTGACCGTCGCTTTGCTGGCCTTGCAGCGCATGGTGATTCGCCTGACCGGCTCGACCGCGGTGCGCGCCGACTCGCTGCACTACCGGTCCGATCTGCTGCTCAACGGCAGCATCCTGCTGGCCCTGCTGCTGGCACGCCTGGGCTGGGCGCAGATGGATGCGCTGTTCGGCTTGGGCATCGCGCTGTACATCCTTTGGAGTGCACTGCAGATCGCCCGCGAGAGCACGGCGATTCTCATGGACAAGGAACTGCCGAGCGACATCGGCGAAGGGATGGTCGAACTGGTGCTGGGCATTCCGGGTGTCGAAGGCGTGCATGACCTGCGCACCCGGGTGTCAGGTAACCAGTGGTTCGTGCAATTGCACCTGGAGCTACCCGGGCAGCTGCCGCTGAATGCGGCGCACGACTTGTGCGTGCAGGCATCGGACGTCATCCGCCAGCGTTATCCACAGGCGGATGTGATGGTGCATGCCGACCCGGTGTGATCATTGGCAGGCACTGTCTTGCTCATTTTTTAAAGGTCGGCTCGATCCCTGTGGGAGCGAGCAGTTCCTCTCAGGCGTCAGTTGACGCTGTAGCCGCGGCCGCTGAAACAGGCGCTCAGCGCCCGTCGGTAGTTGCTCGCCACTTCGCCGGGAGGCGCATAAGGCGCCGTTGCCGGGTCGAAGCCTGACTGGCTTACCGCCCAGCGGTGGCACTGGTAGCGGTCCTGGTCCTGCTGCTCCTGCCCCTGGCCATACATCGGGTAGGCGATCACGTCGTAGCTGTTGCCGGCCGGCGCTGCCGCCGACAACGGTGCCGGGGCCATGGCGGGCGGGTTGACCACGACGTACTCCTGGCTGTCGGCCAGGTACTGGTAGTAGGTGTCGGCCACAAGGAAGAACAATGCACCGCCCAGCCAGACTTCCCGCGCATAGGAAGGCAGGTAGTTGACCCGCACGCCGTAGGGCGGGGTTACCACCACGTAGCTGCCCCCATGCGGGCGATACCAGTAACCGCCGGAGTAGAAGTAATCATCGCCGCGGTAGGGCACCTTCCAGTAGCGGTCCCGGAAGTGGTCGATGGTATGCCCCGGGCGATACTGCGGCCCGGGGCCCCAGCCATTACCGTGGCCATCCGGGCGCCCCTGCCAGTCGCCACCGGGCCGTTGCCCTGGGCCGCCGGCTTGCCAGTGGCGGTAGTCGCCGTTGTGCCGGGGTATATCCTGGTAATAGCCCTGCCGCGCGGGCTGCGTCTGCTGCACTTCGTCACGCGAGTTGAGAGCGCGGCCAGGGGCTCCCTCGTTGCCGTGCCCCTCGCCCGGGCCTTCGGCCATAGCCCCGAGGCTGATACTCAAGCCCAGCAAACCAACACCTGCCAACTGCCAGATGCGCGACTTCATGTTGTTCCTCACGGTAAAGAAAACGGCATGCTGCCAGTCTACCGCGCTGGCACTAAGGGCAGATGAAATTGCGGCCATGAAAAAAGGGAGGCCATTGGCCTCCCTTTGAGAATTGTCGTCCGTGCTCGGCACTTGTGGCGCCGGCTCACCTCACAGCGTCTTCTGGAAGCTGTGTAGCCCGGGGGCCTGCAGATCCTGTTGGATGGCTGGCCGCGACCGCCCGCCTAGGGCGCGTCGCCGTGGACTGATGTCCGGGCAGTGATTCTGGGGTTAACGATACGGGAGCGGTAGCGGCACAGGATTGCGAAGATTGCTCAGATAAATAGCGCTTGCGCAATTTTTAACCCTGGATCGATAATTCACCGCAATCCGAACAGAAAAGGCCTTTTCCATGAGCAAACTTGACCGCTACGACCTGAGCATCCTCGCCGAATTGCAGCGCGACGCGCGCATCTCCAACCAGGAGCTGGCCGAACGCATCGGCCTGTCGCCATCGCCATGCTCGCGTCGGGTCAAGCAACTGGAAGACGACGGCTATATCTCGCGCCAGGTCGCCCTGCTCGATCGCAAGAAACTCGGCCTGAGCCTCACCGCCTACGTGCTGATCGGCATGGACCGGCACACCCCGGAGCGCTTCGAGACATTCGAAGCCGCCATCCGCAACCTGCCGCAGGTGCTCGAGTGCAGCCTGGTCACCGGCATGGATGCCGACTACCAGCTGAAGGTGGTGGTGCCAGACATGGACCACTACCAGAAACTGCTGCTGGGCAGCCTGACCCGCATCGAAGGGGTGACCAGCGTGCGTTCGAGCTTCGTGCTCAACCAGGTTCTGGCAAGCACCGAGCTGCCACTGACGCACCTGCGTTAGACGCCCACCCGCCCGCGTATAATCGCAAGCTCAGCCTGCCTGGAGAACACAGATGGATCCCGCCGTATTCGAAGAGTGGATGATGATCGTGCTGGTCACTGTACTGATCGGCTTCATGGGCTTCATCGTCTGGGACCTGGCGAAAAAGTCCAAGGCCGGGCGCTTTGGCACGATGATCCTGTTCTTCGTGCTCGGGCTGGGAGTGCTGGCCTTCATCATCAAGAGCGTGGTGGTGGCGTTTCTCGAAGGGGTCTAGGCCATCAACGCGCGAGCTTCGGGGCAACCTCGCGCCAGCAGCCCTGCTCCAGCCCATCCAGCGCCCAGTCGCCGATCCGCACTCGCACCAGGCGCAAGGTCGGCAAGCCGACCGCGGCAGTCATCCGCCGCACCTGGCGATTACGCCCTTCGCGAATCACCAGCTCCAGCCAGCTGGTCGGTACGCTCTTGCGAAACCGTACCGGCGGATTGCGCGGCCATAGCTCGGGCTCGTCGAGGCGCCGCGCTTCGGCTGGCAGGGTTGGGCCATCATTGAGCTCCACGCCATCGCGCAAACGCTGGATCTGCTCGTCGCTAGGTTCGCCTTCCACCTGCACCCAATAGGTCTTGGGCAACTTGTGCCTGGGGTCGGCAATGCGCGCCTGCAAGCCGCCATCGTTGGTCAGCAGCAGCAGGCCTTCACTGTCACGGTCGAGCCGACCGGCCGGGTAGATGCCAGGGATATCGATGAAATCCTTGAGCGTCGCGCGCCCTTCTCCGTCACTGAACTGGGTCAGCACGTCGAATGGCTTGTTGAACAGGATCAGGCGTGGCTCGGCCGGTGGCGCCTTGGCCTGGCGACGGGGGCCGGCAGGCCGCGCCTGGGGGCGGCGCGGCTTGGAACGGGGTGGCAGTGGCATGGATCCTCAGCGGAACGGCGGCTCATCGAAGCTGCGCAGTTTACGCGAGTGCAACGAATTGAGCTCGGTGCGCAGCAGGTCGAGGGCGGCGATGCCGATCTTCAGGTGCTGGCTGACCGCACGGTTGTAGAAGGCATTGGCCGAGCCGGGCAACTTGATCTCACTGTGCAGGGGTTTGTCGGACACGCACAGCAAGGTGCCATACGGTACCCGCAAGCGATAGCCCTGGGCGGCGATAGTGCCGCTTTCCATGTCCACCGCCACGGCACGCGACAGGTTGATCAACGGCCGCTCCTGGGCCCAGCGCAGCTCCCAGTTGCGATCGTCGTAGGTCAGCACGGTGCCGGTGCGCAGGCGCTTCTTCAGCTCTTCGCCACGCTCGCCGGTCACCTGTGCCGCGGCTTCCTGAAGTGCCAACTGCACTTCGGCCAAGGCCGGAATCGGAATGTTCGGCGGCACCACGCGGTCGAGGATCCCATCGCGGCGCATGTAGGCGTGGGCCAGCACGTAGTCGCCGATGGTCTGCGACTGACGCAGGCCGCCGCAGTGGCCGATCATCAGCCAGCAGTGCGGGCGCAGCACCGCCAGGTGGTCGGTGATGTTCTTGGCGTTGGACGGGCCGACGCCGATGTTGACCAGGGTCACGCCATCACCGTCACCGGCGATCAGGTGATAGGCCGGCATCTGGTAGCGGTGCCAAACCACGCTGGCGACCAATGCCTGTGCTTCGCCGTGGTCCATGCCCTTTTCGATCACCACGTTGCCTGGCAGCACCATGCGCACGAAGCGCGGGTCTTCACGCAGCTGCTCGAGGCCGTGGCTGATGAACTGGTCGACATAGCGGTGATAGTTGGTCAGCAGGATCCAGGGCTGCACATGGCGCCAGTCACTGCCGGTGTAATGCACCAGGCGACGCAGCGAGAAGTCCACGCGGGCGGCATCGAACAGCGCCAATGGCAGGGTTGCGGCATTGCCCCAGTCGTACAGGCCATCGGCGATGTTGTCGGTGGCTGCCGACAGGTCGGTGCTGGGGAATACTCGCGCCAGCTCGGCGGCGGTAATGCCGCTGCCAGCCAGCTCATCGCCCTGGTCAACCACGTAGGGGTAGGGAATGTTCTGCTCGCTGACGCCGACTTCCACAGTCACTGTGTAGTCATGCATCAGCGGTCGCAGCTGCTCCAGCAGGTAACCGCGGAATGCCGCCGGCTGGGTGACGGTGACGCTGTAGGTGCCCGCCACCTGGACCTTGGCGTAGGCGCGCGTGGTGGCAGCCACTTCACCGTGGCTGTAATAAGTCAGGCGCAGT
This sequence comes from Pseudomonas sp. 382, assembly GCF_002759075.1. NCBI lineage: Bacteria > Pseudomonadati > Pseudomonadota > Gammaproteobacteria > Pseudomonadales > Pseudomonadaceae > Pseudomonas > Pseudomonas sp. 382. The sequence continues at coordinate 152,548 of NZ_PEMX01000009.1, read as the reverse complement.
GCCGGGTAGCGATACAGGGCGCGCTCGTCGGCACTCGGTTCGGTACGGTCCTTCAGGTATCGCTTGAGGGCCTGGCTCAGAGCCCCGGTGGCCTGTTCATGCAGGGCCGCCAGACGGTCGACGGCCTGTTCGGGGGTATCAACGACTACAAAAGCTTGGCTCACACTGGGCTTCCTGTCTGGACATGCATGTCAGCCATCTTGCCTGCCTTTGTTACTAAATACATCCCCGATGGTCAGCCGCCGTGTTCAGCTGGGCCAGGCGGGGGTCGCCCGCGCCACCAGTGCCTCGACATCGATGCCTCGCGGCAATGCGCCATACACCCGCCCGCCACCGTTCAGCCGGCTGCCAATGAACGCATCGCTGACCACGGCATTGCCCGCCTCCAGCAGCAGCTTGGCCTGCAACGCCAAGGCAATGTCTTCGGTCAGCTGCCGTGCCCGGTACTGGATATCGCTGGTATCGGCGAACGCCCCCTTGAGGTTGCCAATATGCGCGGCCAGGCGCGGGTCGCCATGCCCGTCGCCCAGTTCGGCGAACAGCGCATCGAGCACCCCCGGCTCCTTGGACAACGCCCGCAGCACGTCCAGGCATTGCACATTGCCGGAACCCTCCCAGGTCGAGTTGACCGGCGCTTCGCGATACAACCGCGGCAGGATGCTGTCTTCGACATAACCGGCACCGCCCAGGCACTCGGCAGCCTCGTTGATCATGGCCGGCGCCCGCTTGCAGATCCAGTACTTGCCCACCGCCGTGACCAGCCGTGCGAAGTGCGCCTGCTGCGGGTCGTCGAGCTGTTCCAGGGCCTGCCCCATGCGCAGGCTCAGGGCCAGCGCGGCCTCGCTTTCCAGCGCCAGATCAGCCAGCACGTTCTGCATCAAGGGTTGTTCGTTCAGCACCCGGCCGCCGACCTTGCGATGGGCGCAGTGGTGCGCCGCCTGGGTCAGCGCCTGGCGCATCAACGCGCTGGAGCCGACCATGCAATCGAAACGGGTCATGGCCACCATCTCGATGATGGTTGGCACGCCGCGCCCCTCCTCGCCCACCATCCACGCCAGCGCGCCACGGAACTCGACTTCGCTGGAAGCGTTGGAGCTGTTGCCCAGCTTGTTCTTCAGGCGCTGGATGTAGAACTGGTTGCGGCTGTCGTCGGGCCGATGGCGCGGCAGCAGGAAGCAGCTCAGGCCCTTGTCGGTCTGCGCCAGGGTCAGGAAGGCATCGCACATCGGTGCCGAGCAGAACCACTTGTGCCCGACCAGTTCGTAGGGCTGCCCGGGGCCGGGGCTGCCGACCGGGTAAGCACGGGTGGTATTGGCGCGCACGTCGGTACCGCCCTGCTTCTCGGTCATGGCCATGCCAAGGGTCACGCCGGCCTTGTGACGGTCACCGACGTTGCGCGGGTCGTATTCGCGGGCGAGGATCTTCGGTAGCCAGTATTCGGCCAGCTCTGGCTGCAACCGCAGCGCAGGCACGGCCGCAAAGGTCATGGTCAGCGGGCAGCCGGTACCGGCTTCGGCCTGGCTGTGCAGGTAGGTCATCGACGCCCGCGCCACGTGGGCACCGGGCCGAGGTTCGGCCCAGGGCAATGATGGCAGGCCGTGTTCGACGGCGGTGCGCATCAACTCGTGGTAGGCGGGGTGGAACTCGACCAGGTCGATGCGGTGGCCAAAGCGGTCATGGCTGCTGAATTCCGGCTTGTGCGCATTGGCCAGAAAGCCTGCTGCCATCAGCGGACCGCCGGCCAAGGCACCATAGGCGTCGATCCGCGCTTCGGCCCAACCAGCCCCGAAACGCCGCGACCATTCCTGCAGCGGCAGGTCGAGGCGGTACAGGTTGGCACCGTCGAGCGACGGTGGCTGGTTGGTGACTTCGTGGGTTTCAGCGTACTGGTGCAGGTTCATCGGGAGCTCCTGGATCCGGGCATGCGTGAAAGCCCAGTGAAGCACTCCCTGCCGGTGAGTAATAGTGACAATAATGACTAAACGTGTGGCTCAGGACTGCCAAGGGTTCGCCACAACAATTTCAGCGCCTGCAAGGCAGGCCCTAGAACCGCGTAGCCCCCGACACGGCCCGTCCCGGCGGCATCTGCACCTGGGCAATGGCGACGTTCAAGGCCAGCTCGAACCGGCTCCCAAGTCCCCGCGTCGACTCATGGGACAGCTTGGCATCAAGCAGTTCGGCCAGTTGCCGGCAGATCGACAATCCTATCCCGAGCCCGCCATAGCGGCGAGTCATCGAGCCATCGACCTGGAAGAAGCGCTGATAGAGAATAGCCTGGTCCAGATCATCGAAGCCGATGCCGCTGTCGCTGATGGTAAAGGTCAACGCCAGGCTGTCGGGGCCAAGGCGGCGCCCGCGAACTTGCATCATCACCCCACCGTGATGGGTGAACTTCAGGCCGTTGTCCACCAGGCAGCCCAGGCAGCGGGCCACTTTCTGCGCATCGCCCAGCAACTCGTCCGGCAGCTCGGCGGGGATGTCCAGGCTCAGGTACAGACCCTTGCCCAAGGCCGTTCCGGCATAACCGGCACGCAGGTCCTGCAGCGTGCGCCGCAAGCTGAACGGCAGCGCCTGCAGACGCATACGGCCGGCCTGCAGTTCGGTCAACGTGAGGATGTCGTCAACCATGTCCATCATGTCCTGGGCCGAGCCGACCGCCGTGCGGTGGTACTGGGCCATCTCGGCAGTCATGGGCAGTGTGTGCATCAGTTCCAGCGAGCCGATCACACCATTCATCGGTGTCCGCAGTTCGTGGGTAACGGTGGCGAGGAATTCATCCTTCAGGTGATTGCTCCTGGCCAGCTGCTGGTTCATCTGCTCCAACGCCTCACCGGTATCACGCAAGGTCTGTGCCTGCTGTTCGCGCATGCTGTTGATGCGGTCGGCCAGGGCCAGCGACAGCAACGCCACTTCCAGCGCCGACCCCAGCTGGCTGGAATACATGGTGATGAACTGGTTAGGCAGGTAACCCAGCACCATCAGGGTATTGACCAGCCCACCGAGCAGGAACGCCGTCCAGGCGATGATGAACCAGCGCGCCACACGCAGGCCCCGCACCCAGGCATACAAGCCGGCAGCAAAGATGCTGACGGTGAACAGCAAGGCCAGCACCGTGGCCATGCGCAAGGCGATGCCGTAGCGCATGCTCACCGACAGCACCATCACCAGTACGCCACCCAGCATCAGCAGCTGCAGCAAGCGGTCAAAGCCGCGGCTGATCTTGCCCAACTGCAGGAAGTGGCGGGCGAACTGGCACCCGAACAAGCCCGCAGCGCCGATGAACAGCGGTGTAGCGGCGTTGGCCCACCACGGGCTGTCCGGCCAGAAGTAGGCAACCCCTGCCCCGTTCACCGACACCTGATACAAGCCGAACGAGGCAATGTAGAGGATGTAGTAGAGGTAACTGACGTCTCGCACACTGAGGTAGATGAACAGGTTGTACACCGCCATTACCAGCAGTACGCCGTAGATCATGCCCAGCACATAGAGGCGGGTCGGCTGGTCTTCCAGGTACGCTTCGGCAGACCACAACGACAGCGGTGCCTGTACCGAACCCTGGCTGTGCAAGCGCAGGTAGGCGGTGGTCGACTGCCCGGGCTGCAGTGGCAGTTCGAACAGGTAATTGTTCTGGCGGATCTGGCGGCTGGCGTAGGGCAATGCGTCGCCGGTGCGCCGGGCCAGGACGAACTCGCCATCGCTGCCCGGCAGGTACAGCTCGATATGGTCCATGGGGGGGTATGCCAGCTCGAGCAGCCACTGGCGCGGTTGCGCATTGGCAGAAGCCACATAATGCAGCTCGACCTTGAGCCAGAACACCGAAGTCGAGTAACCGGCGTTCAGCACCTCCTGGTGATGTGTGCGGAAACGGCTGGCAAAGATCGGCGCGCTGACCTGGGCGATGCTCGCGCTGCCATCGCGGTCTTCGTAGACCTGCATGATCTTGCCCAAGGGAAGATGCCGAGTCGCCTCGTCGATTTCGACGGCTCCGGCCAGCACGGGCAACAAGCCCAGAAGCATAATCAGCAAATAGCGCATACAGCCCCAGCATGGCCTGTCCGGTCGCGTCGCGATGGCCCCCAATCCCTTTGAGACGACGAAATCCGGCAGAGCCCGTTTGTCGAGTTATCCGAGCACTCTAGCATAGCTTTCAAGGCTGGCCACGGGCCACTCCAATTTTCTAACAAATGGCTCTAGGACAATACTTTCAGCGCAAACACGCGAGAAAATCTGACCAATCGATCAACAAAACTCGCTTGTAGGACGATCCGCACAAAGGGGTTTGGTGGTAAGCTCGCCGCCCATGAATACCTACAGCTCCCGCCCCGTTGTCCTCTGTCTCTCCGGCCACGACCCAAGTGGCGGCGCCGGCTTGCAGGCAGATATAGAAGCCCTGCTCGCCCAAGGCTGTCACGCCGCACCTACCGTGACTGCCCTGACGGTGCAGGATACCGTCAACGTTTCCGACTTCCGTGTGCTCGACCGCGAGTGGGTCCTGGCCCAGGCCAATGCCGTGCTGGCCGACTCCACCGTCGCCGCCGTGAAGCTGGGCATGCTCGGCTCGATCGACATGGTCGACACCGTCGCCGAACTGCTCAGTGCCCACCCACACCTGCCGCTGGTCTGCGACCCGGTGCTGCGAGCCGGTGGCGGTGGCCGCCTGGGCAAGGACGAAGTTGGCTATGCCCTGCGCGAACGCCTGCTGCCGCTGGCGACCATTGCCACGCCGAACTTGCCAGAAGCGCGCATCCTGGCCGAACTCCCTGAAGGCACCGCCGACGAGTGTGCCGAGAAACTGTTGCCGTTTTGCAAAAACCTGCTGATTACTGGTGGGCACGGTGACGAGGAAGAAATCCACAATCGCCTGTACAGCCGCGACGGCCAGAGCCATACCTGGACCTGCCAGCGCCTGCCGGGCAGCTACCACGGCTCGGGCTGCACCCTGGCCAGCGCCCTGGCCGGTCGCCTGGCCCTCGGCGAGCAATTGCAAAGCGCGGTGAAAAGCGCCCTGGACTATACCTGGCGTACCCTGCGCGACGCCGAACAGCTGGGCAAAGGCCAGTACGTTCCGCGTCGCCTGCCCCTGGATTTCTGCTCCTGAGACGAGGCGTTCAATGAAGCTACGCGGTCTGTATGCAATCACCGACAGCCAGCTGCTCGCCGGCCGTTTCCTGTCCCACGTCGAAGCAGCGCTGGAAGGCGGTGTGTGCCTGCTGCAGTACCGCGACAAGGGCGATGACGCCGCCCGCCGCCTGCGCGAGGCCGAAGCACTGATGAAGCTTTGCGAACGCTACGGCACTCAGCTGATCATCAACGACGACGCCGAACTGGCCGCACGCCTGGGCGTCGGCGTACACCTGGGCCAGACCGACGGCCCGCTGACACCCGCTCGCGCCCTGCTCGGCCGCCAGGCGATCATCGGCTCCACTTGCCACGCCAGCGTCGAACTTGCCGCCCAGGCTGCCAACGAAGGTGCCAGCTACGTGGCCTTTGGCCGCTTTTTCAATTCTGTCACCAAGCCCGGTGCGCCGGCTGCCAACGTCGACCTGCTGGAGCAGGCCCGCGCCCAGGTAAAACTGCCGATCGCCGTGATCGGTGGCATCACCCTCGACAACGCCGCCCCGCTGATCGCCCACGGTGCCGATCTGCTGGCGGTCATCCACGGCTTGTTCGGTGCCGACAGCGCGCAGGAAGTCACCCGCCGCGCCCGCGCCTTCAACGCCCTGTTCGCTTCCTGATTTCGAGAGAAGACCCATGTCCCGTTCCGAAGCCCTGTTTGCCCAAGCCCAGAAGCACATCCCTGGCGGCGTCAATTCGCCGGTCCGCGCTTTCAAAAGCGTCGGCGGCACCCCACTGTTCTTCAAGCATGCCGAAGGCGCCTACGTCGTCGATGAAGATGACAAGCGCTACGTCGACTACGTCGGCTCGTGGGGCCCGATGATCCTTGGCCACGGCCACCCGGACGTACTCGATGCAGTACGTCGCCAGCTGGAACACGGCCTGTCTTACGGCGCGCCGACCGCGATGGAAACCGAGATGGCCGACCTGGTCTGCTCGCTGGTGCCGTCGATGGAAATGGTGCGCATGGTCAGCTCCGGTACCGAGGCGACGATGAGCGCCATTCGTCTGGCCCGTGGCTACACCGGTCGCGACGCCATCATCAAGTTCGAAGGCTGCTACCACGGCCACTCCGACAGCCTGCTGGTCAAGGCCGGTTCCGGCCTGCTGACCCAAGGTGTGCCAAGCTCGGCAGGCGTACCGGCAGACTTCGCCAAGCACACCCTGACCCTGCCGTTCAACGACATCGCCGCAGTCGAGAAGACCCTCGCCGAAGTCGGCCAGACCGTTGCCTGCATCATCGTTGAACCGGTGGCCGGCAACATGAACTGCGTACCGCCGGCACCCGGCTTCCTCGAAGGCCTGCGCGAGCTGTGCGACAAGCACGGTGTGGTGTTGATTTTCGACGAAGTGATGACCGGTTTCCGCGTCTCGCTCGGCGGCGCCCAGGGTTACTACGGGATCAGGCCTGACCTGTCGACCTTCGGCAAGATCGTTGGCGGCGGCATGCCGGTTGGCTGCTTCGGCGGCAAACGCGAAATCATGGGTTGCATCGCCCCGCTGGGCCCGGTGTACCAGGCCGGTACCCTGTCGGGCAACCCGCTGGCCATGGCCGCTGGCCTTACCACCCTGAAGCTGATCAGCCGCGCTGGCTTCCATGACGAGCTGACCGCCTTCACCAGCCGTATGCTCGATGGCCTGCAGCAGCGTGCCGATGCCGCGGGCGTGCCGTTCGTCACCACCCAGGCCGGCGCCATGTTCGGCCTGTACTTCAGCGGCGCCGACGACATTGTCACCTTCGACGACGTGATGGCCAGCGATGCCGAACGCTTCAAGCGCTTCTTCCACCTGATGCTCGACGGTGGCGTGTACCTGGCGCCAAGTGCGTTCGAGGCGGGCTTCACGTCGATCGCCCATGGTGAAAAAGAACTGCAGATCACCCTGGATGCGGCCGAAAAAGCCTTTGCCGCGCTGAAATAAGCCAGCACGCGGCCGCTGTAGGAGCGGCCTTGTGTCGCGAAAGGGCTGCAGAGCAGCCCCAGAGTTTTAGCGTTGACGCAGACAATGTCGGGGCCGCTTTGCGGCCCTTTCGCGACACAAGGCCGCTCCTACACAATCATCCAATCCACCAGCAAGACAGAAATTCGCGTAAAACTTTGTAAGGTTGGCGCTGCTTATCCCATAATGTGCCACCAGAGATATTGGCCGCAGCTTTGCAGAGGTAAGTCGATCCCCATGAACCGCACCGGCCGCGCCCTCACCTTGGGCTGCCTGTTGCTTCTTCAGCCCCTGCTGGCCCTGGCGGAGGGCGGTAACTCGTTGCTGATTCCGGCAACGGGGCGCTGCACGCTCAACGTTCAGCCAGAAGACCTGCAGAACGCGCTGAAAGCCTGCGAAGAAACAGCGGCGACCGGGGACGCCCAGGCACAGTTCGAGCTGGGCGAGTACTACTACACGCTTACGCCGAAAAACCTGAAGTTGGCGCTGGACTGGTTCCAGAAGGCCTCGCTGCAAGGCCACGCCGAAGCCCAGTACCGCCTTGGCGCCATGTTCTTCCATGGCGAAGGGGTAAAAGCCAACAATGTGCAGGCCTATATCCTGCTGAAGATGGCCGCGGTCAACGGCGCCGAGGATGCGCTGGACATGGCCGACGAAGTAACCGAACAGATGCCTCGCGACGAGCTTGAGCACGCCACCCAGGTGCTTGGCCAGATCTTCCGCAAGTACCTGCTGGAACTGCAGAACGCCGAAGGACGCACACCGTTCTCGCCGCTGCCCTGATGCTTACCGCTCCGGCATCGGCATGGGGAACGGCATCACATTGCCGCTGACCTTCGCCTCGCTGATCTTGGCCGTGCCCAGGCGCTCCACTTCATCGATCCGCACGATCGAATGCATCGGTACGAAACTGCGGATCACCCCTTCGAACTGATTCTTGAGCTTCTCTTCGCTTGGGTCGACCACCACCTGGGTGCGTTCGCCGAAAACGAACTCCTCGATTTCCAGAAAGCCCCACAGGTCGCTCTGGTAGATCTGCTTGGCATACATCTCGAAGACCTGCCCCTGGTTGAGGAAGATCACTTTGTAGATGGCGGGTTCGCGTTTGCTCATGTTCGGCGGGATAACACATGCGTAAGAAAAGGCGCGCATCATAGCAGAGCGGGCCCCGGCCCGGGCGGGTACACAGCCTGAACCAACCCTTGATCGTTTCAGTGCTTTCGCCACTGCCCTTCAAGGGTTATTCTTGAGTTCACATTCATTGCCGTCGAGCGGCTAAAAACGACCTTGAACGCACCCATACAACCTCATCGTTTCATCCTCGAACCCTTCGAGGCCCACCGTTTCGCCAACTTGTGCGGCCAGTTCGACGAGCACCTGCGCCTGATCGAACAACGCCTGGCCATCGAAATCCGCAATCGCGGCAACCAATTCGAGCTGATCGGCGAACCCAAGACCACTTCCGCTGCCGAGCAACTGCTGCGCCGCCTCTACCGCGAGACCAAGGCCACGGACCTGTCGCCGGAAACCGTGCACCTGTACCTGCAGGAGTCGACGGTAGAGAACATCGACAATCCTGCGGTCAATGAAGTCAGCGTCTCGCTGCGCACGCGCAAGGGCAATATTCGCCCGCGCGGCGTCAACCAGCAGCGCTACGTCAAGGAAATCCTCGGCAACGACATCAACTTCGGCATCGGCCCGGCCGGTACCGGCAAGACTTACCTTGCCGTGGCCTGCGCCGTCGACGCCCTGGAGCGTGAGCAAGTGCGCCGCATCCTGCTGGTACGCCCGGCGGTCGAGGCGGGCGAAAAGCTCGGTTTCCTGCCTGGCGACCTGGCCCAGAAGATCGACCCGTACCTGCGCCCGCTGTACGACGCGCTGTACGAGATGCTCGGCTTCGAACATGTGGCCAAGCTGATCGAGCGCCAGGTGATCGAGATCGCCCCGCTGGCCTACATGCGCGGCCGCACCCTGAACAATAGCTTCATCATCCTCGACGAAAGCCAGAACACCACGCTGGAACAGATGAAGATGTTCCTTACCCGTATCGGCTTCGGCTCGACAGCGGTGATCACCGGTGATATCACCCAGGTCGACCTGCCCCGTGGCACCAAGTCGGGCCTTGCCCATGTGATCGAGGTGCTCAGGGACGTACCGGGGATCAGCTTCACCCACTTCCAACCCAAAGATGTGGTTCGTCACCCACTGGTGCAGCGTATCGTCGAGGCTTATGACCGCTTCGATGCCCGCCAGGCCAAGCCCGAGGCACCCGGCAAAGATGCTTGAACTTGACCTGCAACGGGCCACGGATGCTGCCGCCCCGGACGACGCCGCCTTCCGCCGCTGGTGCGAACTGGCCTTGCGCCAGCGCACGGCCGATTCGGAAATGACCATTCGTCTGGTCGACGAAGGCGAAGGCCGCGAACTCAACCACACCTACCGGCACAAGGACTACGCGACCAATGTGCTGTCGTTCCCGGCCGACGTGCCGGATGACCTGCTCGATATCCCGCTGTTGGGCGACCTGGTGATCTGCGTGCCAGTGGTCGAGCGCGAGGCGGCCGAACAGGGCAAATCGCTGGAAGCGCACTGGGCGCACCTGGTCATCCACGGCTGCCTTCACTTGCTCGGCTACGACCACATCGAAGACGACGAGGCCGAGGAAATGGAAGCGCTGGAACGGGAATTGCTGGCGGAACTGGGTCACCCTGACCCGTACGCCGACGATGAAAACGAACCTCTCACACACTGATACACGAAGGATCACGAGAACCGCCATGAGCGAAGATCGATCGAGCAACGGGCAGAAGTCCTGGCTGGGTAAACTGACCCAGGCTTTTGCCCATGAGCCGAAAAACCGCCAGGAGCTCCTTGAGCTGCTGCGCGAAGCCCATCAGAACAAGCTGCTCGACAGCGAAGCGCTGACCATCGTCGAAGGTGCCATCCAGGTCGCCGACCTGCAGGTACGCGACATCATGGTCCCGCGCTCGCAAATGATCAGCATCAAGGCGACCCAATCGCCGCGCGAGTTCCTCCCGGCCGTCATCGACGCTGCCCACTCGCGCTACCCGGTGATCGGTGAAAGCCACGACGATGTGCTCGGGATCCTGCTGGCCAAGGACCTGCTGCCGCTGATCCTCAAAGAGAACGGCGACAGCTTCAACATCAAGGACCTGCTGCGCCCGGCCACCTTCGTGCCGGAGTCCAAGCGCCTGAACGTGCTGCTGCGCGAGTTCCGCGCCAACCACAACCACATGGCCATCGTTATCGACGAATACGGCGGCGTGGCGGGCCTGGTGACCATCGAGGACGTGCTGGAGCAGATCGTCGGTGACATCGAGGACGAGCATGACGTCGAGGAAGACAGCTACATCAAGCCGCTACCGAGCGGTGACTTCCTGGTCAAAGCGCTGACCCCGATCGACAACTTCAACGAGTTTTTCGACAGCGAATTCTCGGATGACGAGTTCGACACCGTCGGCGGCCTGGTGATGAGCGCCTTCGGCCACCTGCCCAAGCGCAACGAGACCACCGAAATCGGCGCCTACAAGTTCCGTATTCTCAATGCCGACAGCCGGCGGATACACTTGCTGCGCCTTACCCCGATCACCCGCTAAGGACAAACATGCGTTGGATCACCCGCCCCGGCTGGCCCGGTAATTTGCTGGCCCTGGCGGCCGGCGCATCGACCCTCCTGGCCCTGGCGCCGTTCGATATCTGGCCGCTGGCCCTGCTGTCAATCGCCCTGCTCTACCTTGGCCTGCGCGAGCTCAGCCCGCGCCAGGCCATGTGGCGTGGCTGGTGGTTCGGCTTTGGCCTCTATGGCGCAGGCACGTGGTGGATCTACGTCAGCATGAATACCTACGGCGGCGCCTCGCCGTTGTTGGCGATCGCCTTGCTGCTGGCGTTCTTCGCCGCCCTCGCCTGGTTCTTCGCCCTGCCCACCTGGCTGTGGGCACGCTGGTTCAGGCGCAACGAGGCGCCTCTGGCCGATGCCCTGTGCTTCGCCGCCCTGTGGCTGCTGCAAGAGGCCTTCCGTGGCTGGTTCCTGACTGGCTTCCCTTGGCTGTATGCCGGTTACAGCCAGCTCGACGGCCCGCTGTCGGGCCTTGCGCCGCTAGGTGGCGTGTGGCTGATTTCCTTCGCCCTGGCGCTGAGCGCCGCGCTGCTGTGCAACCTGCAGCGCCTGCGCGAACGCCCATCGTTCCTTGCCATCGGCGCGGTGCTGCTGCTGGCGCCATGGGTGATCGGCATGGCCCTCAAGGGCCACGCCTGGACCACGCCGGCGGGCGACCCGCTCAAGGTTGCGGCCCTGCAGGGCAACGTCGAGCAGGACCTGAAGTGGGACCCGGCCCACATCGACGCGCAACTGGCGCTGTACCGCGACATGAGCTTCAGCTCCAGACCGGTTGACCTGCTGGTGTGGCCGGAAACCGCCGTGCCAGTGCTCAAGGACCAGGCTCAAGGCTATATCGATGTGATGGGCCGCTTTGCTGCCGACCGGCACTCGGCGCTGATCACCGGTGTCCCCGTCCGTGAAGTGGTGCATCACCAGCGCCGTTATTACAACGGCGTCACCGCAACCGGCGAAGGCGACGGCACTTACCTCAAGCAGAAACTGGTGCCGTTTGGCGAGTACGTGCCGTTGCAGGACATGCTTCGCGGCGCGATCGAGTTCTTCAACCTGCCGATGTCGGACTTTGCCCGCGGCCCCGCGGACCAGCCACTGCTGCAAGCCAAGGGCTACCAGGTTGCCCCGTTCATCTGCTACGAAGTGGTCTATCCCGAGTTCGCTGCTGGCCTGGCGGCACGCAGTGACCTGCTGCTGACCATCAGCAACGACACCTGGTTCGGTACCTCGATCGGCCCTCTGCAGCACCTGCAGATGGCGCAGATGCGTGCACTGGAAGCCGGCCGCTGGATGATCCGCGCCACCAACAATGGTGTAACCGCACTGATCGACCCGTTTGGCAAGATCACCGCCCAAGTGCCGCAGTTCCAGCGGGCGGTGCTGTATGGCGAAGTGGTGCCAATGCAGCAGCTGACGCCTTATCTGCAGTGGCGGTCCTGGCCGCTGGCGATTCTTTGCGTGCTGTTGCTGGGCTGGGCCCTGCTGGCGAGCCGTATCGCCAAGACAGTCTGATTCAGCCTGCACCGGCCTGTTCGCGGGCACGCCCGCTCCCACAGGGTTCCGCGCTCCCATGTGGAAGCGGGCGTGCCCGCGAAGAGGCCGGCATTGGCGACACAAGGCTCAGTAGAACAACCGATACCCCACCAACCCCACCGCTTCATTGAGCAACTGCCCGCTTTGCCACATGGCCCGGCTCTCGGGCAGCAACCCTCCGAACGGCCGTGCATGATCGCGCCCCAGGAACCCCACCGGTGCCGGCACCACCTCGAACCCGGCCCGCTCGAAGCTCCAGCGTGAGCGCTGCATGTGCCACGCCTGGGTCACCACCACCACGCGGCGCATACCCAGCGGCTGCAACACCTTGGCGCTCAGCTGGGCGTTCTCCCAGGTGGTACGACTGGCTTCTTCCTTCCATTTCACCTCGACGGCGAAATCTTCGCGCAGGCGATCCGCCATCAGCTGTGCTTCGCTAGGCGGCGTACCGTAATGCAAGCCACCGCTGGTCAGCACCGGCAACCCCGAGGCTTTCGCCAGCCGAGCAGCAAAACGCATGCGCTCAAGGGCCGTCGCCGTGGGCTGGTCACCACCACCCCAGGCCGGATCACCGCGTTCGCGCCCCGCGCCAAGCACGACGATGGCATCTGCCCTGCTCGCCAGGCCGGTCCAATCCGCTGTCGCCAGGGGCGGCTCGGTTTCCAGGAGATGGGCAGACTCTTGCACCACCAGCGGCAAACTCATGAGCCACAGGCCTCCCAGCCCCATGACAAAACACAGCGTCGCCAACTGCGGCCGCCTTCTGCGCAACCACCAGGCCGCGAGCAGCAGCAGAAACAGGACGCCAGGCGGCATCAGCCATTGCTTGAAGAAAAACCGGATCGGCATCGACACACCTCCATGGAAGGCGTGCAGCCTATAAAGGATCGACGCCGGTCAACAAGCCCGGGCCGGCGTCGATCATGGGAAGTGTGTTGTAGAACCGGCGGGCGATTGCCTGCGCCTGGCGTCCTGAACGGCTAGCGATGCGGCAGCCTCCTGGAACTCGCCGAGTTGGCGGGGCGTCTCTTGTCCTTGAGCCAGATGATCTTGGCCGTGGCCGGTTCCGCTTGCGGGAATGTACCGGCACAGGCATTACGGCGTTCCGGGAGGGACTCCAGGTAAGCCTTGATCACTTCGAACTCTGCATGGCTCAAGCCACGCAACTCCAGCTCGGCTGGCATCTCGTCGCGTAATCTTACCGAGGTCCTGGCGACTTCCAGTGCCAGGCCAAGACGGTCGATCAGGCGTTCGTAAAGCTCCGGTTTGATTGCGGGTAGCTGCGTCTCTCCCATCCGTTCACCTCATTGAAGATAAAGATTATCTCCCCCCACACCTGAGCTTAGCGTCGCTGTAAAAAGCAGCCGGATGCCGCGACCAGCGGGCATTCGCAATCAAGGTTTCCCACGATGCGCGGCGCTGCTGTATGCTACGGCGTTCACTCTAAAACGACACCGGAGTGCCGGACGCAGCGAGGTTCCGCTGCCTGGAACAAGGTCTCTTCTCTCTCAGCAAAAAGTAGCCATGCACGAACAATACACGCCCCGTGATATCGAAGCCGCCGCCCAGAAATTCTGGGACGAGCAACAATCGTTCGCTGTTACCGAACAGCCAGGCAAAGACACGTACTACTGCCTGTCGATGTTCCCGTACCCGAGCGGCAAGCTACACATGGGCCACGTGCGCAACTACACCATCGGTGACGTGATCGCCCGTTACCAGCGCATGCTGGGCAAGAACGTCCTGCAGCCGATGGGCTGGGACGCCTTCGGCATGCCCGCGGAAAACGCGGCAATGAAGAACAACGTCGCCCCGGCCAAGTGGACTTACGAGAACATCGACTACATGAAGACCCAGCTCAAGAGCCTGGGCCTGGCCATCGATTGGGCGCGTGAAGTCACCACCTGCAAGCCGGATTACTACCGCTGGGAACAGTGGCTGTTCACCCGCCTGTTCGAGAAAGGCATCATCTACCGCAAGAACGGGACCGTGAACTGGGACCCGGCCGACCAGACCGTACTGGCCAACGAGCAGGTCATCGACGGCCGCGGCTGGCGTTCCGGCGCGCTGATCGAGAAGCGCGAAATCCCGATGTACTACTTCCGCATCACCGACTACGCCGACGAGTTGCTGGAAAGCCTCGACGAACTGCCGGGCTGGCCAGAGCAGGTCAAGACCATGCAGCGCAACTGGATCGGCAAGTCGCGTGGCATGGAAGTGCAGTTCCCGTATGACAAGGCCAGCATCGGCCACGAAGGCACCCTCAAGGTCTTCACCACCCGTCCCGACACCCTGATGGGCGCCACTTACGTCGCCGTTGCCGCCGAGCACCCGCTGGCCACCCAGGCCGCCCAGGGCAACCCGGCCCTGCAGGCGTTCATCGACGAATGCAAGAGCGGCAGCGTCGCCGAGGCCGACATGGCCACCCAGGAGAAGAAGGGCATGCCCACTTCCTTGTTCGTCGAGCACCCGCTGACCGGCGAGAAGCTGCCGGTCTGGGTCGCCAACTACGTGCTGATGCACTACGGCGATGGCGCCGTGATGGCCGTCCCTGCCCACGACGAGCGCGACTTCGAGTTCGCCCGCAAGTACAATCTGCCGGTCAAGGCCGTGGTGCGCACCAGCGCCGGTGATGACGTCGGCAGCGAATGGCTGGCCGCCTATGGCGAGCATGGCCAGCTGATCAACTCCGCCGAGTTCGACGGCCTGGACTTCGCCGGCGCCTTCGACGCCATCGAAGCCGCCCTGATCCGCAAGGAGCTGGGCAAATCTCGCACCCAGTTCCGCCTGCGCGACTGGGGCATCAGCCGCCAGCGCTACTGGGGCTGCCCGATCCCGATCATCCACTGCCCATCGTGCGGCGACGTACCCGTGCCGGAAGACCAGCTGCCGGTCACCCTGCCGGAAAACGTGGTGCCGGACGGTGCCGGTTCGCCGCTGGCGCGCATGCCTGAGTTCTACGAGTGCAGCTGCCCGAAATGCGGTGCTGCGGCCAAGCGCGAAACCGACACCATGGACACCTTCGTCGAGTCGTCCTGGTATTTCGCCCGCTACGCTTCGCCGAACTACGAAGGTGGCATGGTCGACCCGAAAGCAGCCAACCACTGGCTGCCGGTCGACCAGTACATCGGCGGTATCGAGCACGCGATCCTGCACCTGCTGTACGCGCGCTTCTTCCACAAGCTGATGCGCGACGAGGGCCTGGTGACCTCCAACGAGCCGTTCAAGAACCTGCTGACCCAGGGCATGGTGGTCGCCGAGACTTACTACCGCGTAGCCAGCAACGGCGGCAAGGACTGGTTCAACCCGGCCGACGTCGAAATCGAACGCGATGCCAAGGCCAAGATCATCGGTGCCCGCCTGAAGACCGATGGCCTGCCGGTGGAAATCGGCGGCACCGAAAAGATGTCGAAGTCGAAGAACAACGGCGTCGACCCGCAGTCGATGATCGACCAGTACGGCGCCGACACCTGCCGCCTGTTCATGATGTTCGCCTCGCCACCTGACGCGAGCCTGGAGTGGTCCGACTCCGGCGTCGAAGGTGCAAGCCGCTTCCTGCGCCGCGTCTGGCGCCTGGCCCAGGCTCACGTCGCACAAGGCCTGCCGGGCAAGCTGGACGTCGCCGCACTGGACGATGCACAGAAGGTCATCCGCCGCGCCATCCACGCCGCGATCAAACAGGCCAGCACCGATGTCGGCCAGTTCCACAAGTTCAACACCGCCATCGCCCAGGTGATGACCGTGATGAACGTGCTGGAAAAGGCCCCGCAGGCCACCGAACAGGACCGCGCCCTGCTGCAGGAAGGCCTGGAGGCCGTGACCCTGCTGCTGGCACCGATCACTCCGCACATTTCCCACGAACTGTGGAAGCAGCTGGGCCACGACCAGGCTGTCATCGACGCAGGCTGGCCGACAGTCGACGAGAGCGCCCTGGTGCAGGACAGCATCACCCTGGTGGTGCAGGTCAACGGCAAGCTGCGCGGCCAGGTTGAAATGCCAGCCGCCGCCAGCCGCGAGGAAGTCGAAGCCGCTGCCCGCAGCAACGAAAACGTCCTGCGCTTCATCGATGGCCTGACAATCCGCAAGGTTATCGTGGTACCGGGCAAACTGGTCAACATCGTCGCCAACTGATGGCAACGCCCACCCGCATCCGGTGCGGGTGGGCGGTATCGGCCCACAAGGGAGCAACAACATGATCAAACGCAATCTGCTGGTAATGGGCCTGGCTGTCCTGCTCAGCGCCTGCGGTTTCCAGCTGCGCGGCACCGGCACCAACGACCTGCGCGTCAAGGAGATGGACGTCAGTGCGCGCAACGCCTACGGCCAGACCGTGGTGCAACTGCGCCAGGTACTTGAGCGCAGTGGCGTCAACGTGCATGCGGGCGCGCCTTATCGCCTGGTACTGACCAACGAGCAGGAAAGCTCTCGCTCGGCGAGCTACTCCGGCGGCAACAGCACTGCCGAGTACGAGCTCACCACCACGCTCAGCTACAGCATCCTCGGCCTGAACAACCTCGAACTGTTGAGCAACAAGGTAGAAGCACGCAAGGTGTACGTGCGTGACGGTGGCAATATCACCGGCTCCGATCAGGAAGCCCTGCGAGCACGCGAAGAAATGCGCCGCGACCTGGTGCAGTCGATGGTTTCGCGCCTGCAACAGCTGAGCCCTGCGCAGCTCGATGAGTTGCAGCGCAAGGCCGACGCACGCGCCAAGGCCGAAGCCGATGCACTGGAAGCTGCACGCCGCCAACAGGCCGAGACGCCGCAGCAGTCCCCCATGGAAATCCCGGGCAACTAAGCCCGAAACGGGGCACTCCGGTGCCCCGCCTGCTCCCATGAAGCTCGCCCCCGCCCAACTCAACAAGCACCTGCAAGGTAGCCTGGCCCCGGTCTACGTGGTCAGTGGCGACGACCCGCTGCTGTGCCAGGAAGCCGCCGATGCCATCCGCAATGCGGCGCGCCAGCAGGGGTTTGACGAACGCCAGGTGTTCAGCGCTGACGCCAATTTCGACTGGGGTACCCTGCTGCAAGCGGGTGCCAGCCTGTCGCTATTCGCCCAGCGGCGCCTGCTGGAGCTGCGCCTGCCGTCGGGCAAGCCCGGTGACAAGGGCGCTGCGGCACTCATGGAATATTGCGCCAAGCCCGCCGAAGACACCCTGCTGCTGATCAGCCTGCCCAAGCTCGACGGCAGCGCGCAAAAGACCAAGTGGGGCAAGGCACTGATCGAAGGTGCCCACTGTCAGTTCATCCAGATCTGGCCGGTGGATCCCCAGCAATTACCCCAGTGGATCAACCAGCGCCTGTCCCAGGCCGGGTTGTCGGCGCAACGCGATGCCGTCGATCTGATCGCCGCACGGGTAGAAGGCAACTTGCTGGCCGCCGCCCAAGAGATCGAAAAGCTCAAGCTGCTGGCAGAGGGCAACCAGATCACCGTCGAGACGGTACAGGCTGCGGTTGCCGACAGTGCGCGCTTCGATGTCTTCGGCTTGGTGGACGCCATTCTCAATGGTGAGGCCGCACATGCACTGCGCATGCTTGAAGGGCTGCGCGGCGAGGGTGTGGAACCGCCGGTGATTCTCTGGGCGTTGGCGCGTGAGCTGCGCCTGCTGGCCGGGCTGGCCCAGCAGTTCAGCCAAGGTGTACCGCTGGACAAGGCCTTCAGCCAGGCGCGCCCGCCCGTGTGGGACAAGCGCCGACCGCTGGTCAGCAAAGCGCTTCAGCGCCTCTCGGCGCAGCGCTGGGCGCAGTTGCTGCAGGATGCCCAACGTATCGATGCGCAAATCAAGGGACAGGCCGAGGGCTCGCCCTGGACCGGGTTGTCGCGATTGGCACTGTTGATGGCCGGGCAGCGCCTGGTACTTCCTTCGCAATAGCTGAGGGCGCATTGCGCCCTTTTCGCGACACAAGGCCGCGCCTACAACGAACCGCGTTCCCCTGTAGGAGCGGCCTTGTGTCGCGAAAGGGGCGCGAAGCGGCTCCAGAATCTCAGCCATAAAGACAATCAATTGGCTCCACCCAGCCCCAAGCCCTAAAGTCCGCCCCGAAACCTACCCTAGCCGGGATCCCGCCATGAGCAAAAAGCCGAAAAAGCACGGCCACAACAAGGCCAAATCTATCATCGCCCAACCCTTGTTCCGCTGCCGCCAGGAACAACCGGAAAAAGGCAAGGGCAGCTACCGCCGCAAAGCCTTCCAATCGAGAGATTGGGAGGCTTCTTACTTTTTGGCCGCATGAAAGCATCGCAGGCGCAGGCATGGTATGGTCGGCACCTGACCTGCAATTCTGGATCCGTGCATGCTCTTGAGTCTTCTCCCCCGTTGGAATTCCCGCCAGTTACTCGCGGCCTCCAGCTTCATCCTGCTCGTCGCCTGCGCGGAAAAACCCACCGCCGCCGACGCCCTGCCGCTGGCCCCCGCCCAGCCCGCGCCGGCAGTGACCCTGCCCAGCGCCACAGCTGACGTCAGCACTGAAATCCAGCCCCTGCTGTCCTTCGCCGAATGGCAGGCGAACTTCCGCCAGCAGGCCCTCCAGGCCGGCATCGAAGCGAGCACCTTCGACCGAGCATTCCTCGGCGTGACCCCTGACCTCGATGTGATCAAGGCCGACCGCAGCCAGCCCGAATTCACCCGCCCGGTGTGGGAATACCTGGAGGGCGCGCTGTCGCCCCTGCGCGTGCGCAACGGCAAGAAACTGCTGGAACAGAACGCCGAACTGCTGACCCGCATCGAGCAGCGCTATGGCGTCGATCGTCAGGCGCTGGTTGCGGTGTGGGGCATGGA
Source organism: Pseudomonas sp. 382 (assembly GCF_002759075.1). Taxonomy (NCBI): domain Bacteria; kingdom Pseudomonadati; phylum Pseudomonadota; class Gammaproteobacteria; order Pseudomonadales; family Pseudomonadaceae; genus Pseudomonas; species Pseudomonas sp. 382. The sequence goes on along the minus strand of NZ_PEMX01000009.1, from coordinate 133,552 downwards.
GAGCAACTTTGGCCAGTTCCAGGGCAGCAAGTCGGTGATCCGTTCGCTGGCCACCCTCGCCTATGAAGGGCGCCGCCCTCAGTTCGCTCAGGACCAGCTGATCGCCGCCCTGCAAATCATCCAGCACGGCGATATCCAGCCTGAGGCCATGCGGGGTTCGTGGGCCGGCGCCATGGGCCAGACCCAGTTCATCCCGACCACCTACAACACCCATGCGGTGGATTTCGACGGTGATGGTCGCCGGGATATCTGGAACAGCACGCCAGATGCCTTGGCATCGACTGCGCACTACCTGCAGAGCTCTGGCTGGAAACATGGCCAGCCTTGGGGCTTTGAAGTGCAGGTGCCGGCCGGTTTCGACTACTGGCAAGCCGACGGCTCGCTGCGAAAGCCGGTGTACGAATGGTTGCAGATGGGCGTGAAACTGCCGGCAGGTACCCAGCTGCCAGCGGGCAGCAATCAGCTGTCGGCAGCCCTGCTGCTGCCTGCGGGCGCTCGTGGTCCGGCATTCCTCGTGCTGGACAACTTCCGCGCCATTCTCAAGTACAACAATTCGTCGTCCTACGCGCTGGCAGTGAGCCTGCTCGGTGATCGCTTCTCGGGCTGGGGCTACATCAGCGGCAGCTGGCCGAAAGAAGACCTGCCATTGAGCCGCAGCGAGCGCATGGAGTTGCAAAATCTGCTGAACGCCCGTGGCCATGAAGCCGGGAACCCGGACGGCATCATCGGGGCCAACACCCGCAAGGCGATTCGTAATGCCCAGCAGCAGCTGGGGTGGCCGGCGGATGGCTATCCGACCCACAAGCTGCTTGATAGCCTGCGTCAGCGCTGATGCACCCCGGGGCCGCTTTGCGGCCCCGGCGATTTCAAGCCTTGAACAAATCCTGACCCAGCACCAATGTCTGCTGCTCACTGTCGAGCCTCACCAATGCCCCCAGCGGCAAGCACACATTCGGATCACAATGCCCACTGCGCCACCCGGCCAGCACCGGCACGCCCAGCGGCCCGAACGTCTCCTCCAGCAGCGGCGCCAGCGCTGCCACGGTAATCCCGGCAAAATCCCCCACCAGAACGCCCCGGACGCCCTCCAGCTTGCCCGCCAGGCGCAACTGGGTCAGCAACCGGTCCACCCGATACAGCGGCTCATTGACGTCCTCGATGAACAGGATGCAGCCCTGCGTATCAATCTCCGCTACCGTCCCGAGGGTGGCACCCAGCATCGACAGATTGCCACCCAGCAGGCGCCCGCTGGCGACACCGGGTACCACGCAATTCAAGGCGAACGCGGCCGGATGGACAATTTCATCGCCCTCCCGCAAAAGCCCGCCCAACTGCGCCAGCAACGATGACTCGGTCGGTTGCAGCTTGGCGCCCAACAGGTCGGCATTGAGCATCGCACCGTGAAAGGTGATCAACCCGGTACGCTGGTGAATGGCGGTGTGCAGCGCGGTGATGTCGCTGTAGCCGATCAACGGCTTGGGGTTGCGGCGGATCAGCTCGAAATCGAGCCGATCGAGCAGGCGCATGCTGCCATAACCACCACGCATGCACAGGATCGCATCGACCTGCGGGTCGGCGAAAGCGGCATGCAGATCCTCCAGGCGCTGCTCGTCGCTACCGGCCAGGTAACCCACAGCCTGGGAAACGCCCGGGTAGATCCGGCAACGGCAGCCACGCTCACTGAACCACTGGCCGGCCTTCTGCGCATCCAGACGTGCCGGCCCTGCCGGTGCAACGATGGCAAAGCAGGCATTTTCCGCCAGCGCGGCAGGCAAACGGGACTCTGTGGTTTCAACGCAATTCATCGCAGCTCCTTACGGGACAGCAAAGACAAAAATGCCGATGCCGCCTCTCAGCGTGCATCGGCATGTTCAACGCAAGCCCGGATCAGAGCTTGATCTTGGCTTCGTGCGCCTGCTGGTCGGCATGGTACGACGAACGCACCAACGGGCCGGAAGCGACGTTCTTGAAGCCCATCTTGTAGCCTTCCTCGGCGAACCAGGCGAAGGTGTCCGGGTGGACAAAACGCTGCACCGGCAGGTGGCTGCGCGATGGCTGCAGGTACTGCCCGAGGGTCAACATGTCGATATCGTGCTCACGCATGCGCTGCATCACCTCGATCACCTCCTCGTCGGTCTCGCCCAGGCCGAGCATCAGGCCCGACTTGGTCGGCACGTGCGGGACCATCTGCTTGAACTTTTGCAGCAGGTCCAGCGACCAGTCGTAGTCCGAACCCGGACGCGCGGCCTTGTACAGGCGTGGTACGGTCTCGAGGTTGTGGTTGAACACGTCAGGCGGCGTTTGCGCAGTGATTTCCAGGGCAACGTCCATGCGGCCACGGTAATCGGGCACCAGGGTTTCCAGCTGCACGCCAGGCGACAAGGCGCGGATTTCGCGAATGCAGTCGGCGAAGTGCTGGGCACCGCCGTCTCGCAGGTCGTCGCGGTCCACCGAGGTGATCACCACGTACTTCAGGCGCAGGTCAGCAATGGCAACGGCCAGGTTCTTCGGCTCGTCCAGGTCCAGTGGCTTCGGCCGGCCATGGCCAACGTCGCAGAACGGGCAGCGACGGGTGCAGATGTCGCCCATGATCATGAAGGTCGCGGTGCCACCGGAGAAGCACTCGCCCAGGTTCGGGCAAGACGCCTCTTCGCACACGCTGTGCAGCTTGTGCTTGCGCAGCAGCTGCTTGATGCGGTCGACTTCCGGGGAGACCGGGATGCGCACGCGGATCCAGTCAGGCTTTTTCGGCAGCTCATCGGTGGGGATGATCTTCACCGGGATACGCGCGACCTTTTCGGCGCCACGCAGCTTTACCCCGGCTTCCACTTTTTTCGGCGCTGGGCGCGCGGTGGCATCCTGGGTGGGTATCAGGTTCGGCACGGCTTCTTGCACAGTTGTCATATTCAGTCGATTCCGCCCGTGAGGGTCGTCTGCTCAGCATAGTCGAGGTGCCTGACCAGCTGTCCGCGCAGCCTTGTCCTGACCTCGTCGAGTTCGATCGGACCTGCCAGGTCACGCAGCTGGGTCATGGCCAGCCCCGCATACCCACAGGGGTTGATTCGGCGGAATGGCGCTAGGTCCATGTCCACGTTCAGAGCAAGGCCGTGGAAGGAACGGCCGTTGCGGATTCGCAGGCCGAGGGAGGCGATTTTCGCTCCGTCGACATAGACACCCGGCGCATCGGGCTTGGCCACGGCGTTGACGCCATAGCTGGCCAGCAGGTCGATCAGGGTCTGCTCGATGCGGCTGACCAGGTCGCGCACGCCAAAGCCCAGACGCCGCACGTCCAGCAGCAGGTAGGCCACCAGCTGCCCGGGGCCATGGTAGGTCACCTGGCCGCCGCGGTCGGTCTGCACCACCGGGATGTCTCCAGGAACCAGCAGGTGCTCGGCCTTGCCGGCCTGGCCCTGGGTGAAGACCGCGGGGTGCTCGACCAGCCAGATTTCGTCCTGGCTGTCCGGGCTACGCTGCTCGGTGAAGCGACGCATGGCCTCCAGCACCGGTTCATAGGGCTGCAGGCCAAGTTCGCGAACACCGAGGCAAAGCGACATCAGAGCACCATTTTCACGATGCCGGTGGCACGCAGGGCACTGTTGATGTCATGCAGCTGATTTTCGCTTTCGGCGACGATGTGCAGTTGCACGGTGGTGTACTTGCCTTCCTTGCTCTGGCGCTCGGCCAATGTGGAAAGGTCGACCCTCGCGTGCTTGCTCAGGATCTCGATCACCGTGTCCTTGAAGCCGACTACGGTGTCGCCGATTACCTTGATCGGGTAATCGTCGCAGGGGAATTCGATTTTGTGCGACTTGACGTCAGGTTCGCTCATGGCGGAAACGGCCTCGTAAGCCGTGGCAACAACAACGCCCCCACTGGTTACGCGGGGGCGTGCAGGTCACGTATTCAGTTGAACAACCCGTAGAAGAATAGACGGATGCTATCCCACATACGGCGGAAGAAACCACCTTCCTCGACGCCATCGAGGGCGATCAGGTCGGCGCTGTGAACCACGTTTTCGTCCAGTTTGACTTCCACTTTGCCGATCACGTCACCTTTGGCGATGGGTGCGGTGAGCTGCGGGTTCATGGTCATCGAAGCCACCAGACGTTTAAGCTGGCCTTTAGGCATAGTCATGGTCAGATCTTCGGCCAGGCCAGCCTTGACTTGGCTGGTAGCACCCTTCCAGACCGGAGCCTGGGTCAGCTCGGTGCCCTTCTGGTAGAAGGTCTGGGTTTCGAAGAAGCGGAAACCGTAGGTCAGCAGCTTCTGGGTCTCGGCAGCACGGGCTTGCTCGCTGTTGGTGCCGAACACCACGGCGATCAGGCGCTGGCCGTCACGAACGGCCGAAGCCACCATGCAGTAGCCGGCTTCTTCGGTGTGGCCGGTTTTCAGACCGTCGACGGTCTTGTCACGCCACAGCAGCAGGTTGCGGTTCGGCTGCTTGATGTTGTTCCAGAAGAACTCTTTCTGCGAGTAGATGGCGTAGTGGGCCGGGTCGATATTGATGATCGCGCGGGCCAGCAGGGCCATGTCGTGCGCCGAGGAGTAGTGCTCCGGGTTCGGCAGGCCGGTCGGGTTCATGAAATGGCTGTTGGACATGCCCAGTTCGGCAGCGGTCTTGTTCATCATGTCGGCGAAGGCGTCTTCACTGCCGGCGATGTGCTCGGCCAGGGCAACCGAGGCATCGTTGCCCGACTGGATGATGATGCCGTGCAGCAGGTCGCTCACGGTGACCTGGCTACCGACCTTGATGAACATGCGCGAACCGCCGGTACGCCAGGCGTTCTCGCTGACGGTGACCGGGTCGTTTTCGCCGATCTGGCCGCGACGGATGTCGACGGTGGCGATGTAGGCGGTCATGAGCTTGGTCAGGCTGGCAGGCGGCAGGCGCTCGTCACCGTTGTTCTCGACCAGCACGTTGCCGCTGGACGCGTCCATGAGTACGTAGGACTTGGCTGCCAGTTGCGGTGGCGCCGGCATCATCTGCTCTGCTGCGAAGGCAGCAGGCGTGAGCATCAGCAGTACGGGCAGGCAAAGTCGTTTGGCAAGGTTGGTGATGTTCATCCGTCTCTCGAAAATCGCTAATGGTCTGATGTTCCCTGGGCCACATCGTGTGCCCAGCGCCAGTCAGTCTAGTTTTGGTGGCCTTCGGCCTGGCCCGCGAACTGCGGCTTTATGTCGCTGCGGGCAAAAGCCGATATTGTACATGTCCGGGCCCGGCAATTCATGACAAAACCGACAGTTTGTGGAGGCCCGGGCCCCCACATGAACGGTCAGTCAGCGGTGACCAGCTTGGCCTGGCCAAGATTCGCCAGGCGAATGCTGTCCTGTGCCTGCTGGATCTCGCCCTGGCTGCCGAACGGCCCCAGGCGCACGCGGTGCAGGGTTTGCTGGTTGCGCACGATGGAGCTGATGAACACCGGCGCGCTGACCATGGTGCTGAGCTTGGAGCGCAGCAGTTCGGCAGCATCCGGGTTGGCGAAGGCACCTACCTGCAGGACATTGCCAGCCGCGCCGGCTGGCACGTTGCCGCCGCCCACCTGCACCGGCACCACCGGCGCCGCGTGCTGCTGCGGTGGCGGGGTCCACTGCTCGACCCGCCCGGTACTGGCCGGAATCGCCTGGGTCTGCGCGACCTGCGGTTCTTTCAGCATCAGTGGCGGCTTCTGGCCCTTCTGTGCCCACCACTGCTGCGGGTCGATACCCTCGACCCGTACGTGCGCGGTGCCAATCTCGGCGTAGCCGAGTTTCTTCGCCGCTGCATAGGACAGGTCGATGATCCGATCGGAATAGAACGGGCCACGGTCGTTCACCCGCAGGATCACACTACGACCGTTGGCCAGGTTGGTCACCCGGACATAGGCCGGCAGCGGCAGGGTCTTGTGCGCCGCGCTCATGCCGTACAGGTCGTACAGTTCTCCGTTGGCAGTGTTCTGGCCGTGGAACTTGGTGCCATACCACGATGCAGTGCCCTCGGCGCGGTAGTTGCGCGCGTCCTGCATCGGGTAGTAGGTCTTGCCCAGCACGGTATACGGGTTGGCCTTGTAGGCACCGGTATGCACGGTCGGGGTGGCATCAGGGATCTTGTTGACATCCACATCCCACCACGGCGCACCGTCCTTGTGGGCACGGTTGATATCCAGGCCAGGCTGCGAACGGACGACATTGCCACTGCCCTGGGAGGTCGGGCGGCTGGAGGAACAGCTGACCAGCAATATGCCGACGGTCATGCAGGTCAGCAGCTTGAAGGTATTGGCAGAGATGATTGCGCGCATTACTTGACGCCCCGTACTTGGACCAGCTGTTCCGCAAGCTGATGCACCGCCATGGCATACATCACGCTGCGGTTGTAGCGAGTGATCGCGTAGAAGTTCTTCAGGCCCATCCAGTACTCGGGGCCGTTTTCGCCTTCCAGGCGCAAAGCCGTCACCGGCAGATCATCGCGCAGCGCATCATGGCTCGACCAGCCCAACGCCCGCAACTCCCCGACCGTCTTGACCGGCTCGATGCCCGTGGTGACGCCTTCGTCGACCCGCGTACCACTGACCCGAGCGCGGCTGACCACGCCTTCGCCGGCCACCCAGCCATGGCGCTTGAAGTAGCTGGCCACGCTGCCGATGGCATCGTCGGGGTTGTTCCAGATGTTGATGTGACCGTCGCCGTCGAAGTCCACTGCGTAGTTGCGGAAGCTGCTCGGCATGAACTGCGGCAAGCCCATCGCGCCGGCGTAGGAACCCTTGAGGTTGAGCGGGTCGATCTGTTCGTCGCGGGCCAGCAGCAGGAACTCGCGCAGCTCCTTGCGGAAGAATTCGGCTCGCGGCGGGTAGTCGAAGGCCAGGGTGGACAAGGCATCGATCACTCGGTAGTTGCCGGTGTTGCGGCCAAAGAAGGTCTCCACCCCGATGATCGCGACGATGTATTGCGCCGGCACACCATAAGTTTGCTCGGCCCGGGCCAGCACCGCCTCGTGCTGACGCCAGAAGTCCACACCCCGGGCAATGCGCGCGTCGGTGATGAACATTGGCCGGTATTCCTTCCACGGCTTGACCCGTTCGGCCGGGCGCGAGATGGCGTCGAGAATCGACTGCTTGCGCTGCACCTCGCGGAACACACCGTTCAATTGCTCGGGAGCAAACCCGTAGTCGCGGCTCATCTGGAGAACGAACTCGGTCACCTGCGGGGAGCCGTCGTAGTCACCGGCATGGGCCAGCTGTACAGCGCCGAACAGGCCCACCGCGCCGATCCACGGCGCACAACGGGCAGCCCAGTTACGCACTGCTTGCATGAAATTGTTCACCTTATTCAAACTTGCGCGATCCATTTGCGGTGCGTGTGGATCGACATCAGAACGCCAAACGCTGACAGCAGCGTCACCAACGAAGTTCCGCCATAGCTGATGAAGGGCAGCGGCACCCCCACCACGGGCAACAGGCCGCTGACCATACCGATATTGACGAACACATAGACAAAGAAGGTCATGGTCAGGCTGCCTGCCAGCAACTTGCCGAACAGGGTCTGCGCCTGAGCGGTGATCATCAGCCCGCGGCCGATCAGCAGCAGGTAGACGATCAGCAGCAGGCAGATGCCGACCAGGCCGAACTCCTCGCCAAGCACCGCGATGATGAAGTCGGTGTGGCTTTCCGGCAGGAAGTCCAGGTGCGACTGGGTACCCAGTAGCCAACCCTTGCCGAACACACCACCAGAACCGATGGCAGCCTTCGACTGGATGATGTTCCAGCCGGTACCCAGCGGATCGCTTTCAGGGTCGAGGAATGTCAGTACGCGCTGCTTCTGGTAGTCGTGCATCACGAAGAACCACATCGCCACCGCTACCGGTACCGTCGCTGCAAGTACGCTGAGGATCCAGCGCCAGCGCAGCCCACCCATGAACAGCACGAATGCGCCGGAGGCAAGAATCAGTAACGCCGTGCCCAGGTCAGGCTGACGGACAATAAGAATGAACGGCACGCCAATCAACACCAGGCTTATTGCCACGTGTTTCAGGTGCGGCGGCAACGTGCGCTTGGACAGGTACCAGGCGATGGTCGCCGGCATGATGATCTTGAGGAATTCCGAGGGCTGGAAACGGATCACCCCGGGGATGTTGATCCAGCGCGTGGCACCCATGGCGTTGTGGCCCATGACATCGACCACCACCAGCAGGCACACCCCTACCAGATACGCCAGTGGCACCCAGCGGGCCATGAAGCGCGGCTCAAGCTGGGCGATGACGAACATCGAGACCAGGCCGATACCGAACGAGGTGGCCTGCTTGAGCAGCAGGTCCCAGTTCTTGCCACTGGCCGAATAGAGGACGAACAGGCTGCCGGCAGCGAGGGTCAGCAGGATGATCAGCAAGGGGCCGTCGATGTGGATGCGCTGCAGGAAGCTGGCGCGTCGACGCATCACGTCCTCGCTGGAGAGCATGCGATCGAAATTGTTCTTCACTGGGCCGTTTCCTGGGCGACGGTGGCAGGCGCGAATTCGCTTTTCAGCCGGCCGCTCTCGTCGAGCAGCCAGGCGTCCATGATCTGCCGCACCACGGGCGCGGCAACGCCGGAGCCGGACTCACCGTTCTCGACCATCACCGAGACCACGATCCTGGGATCGTCGGCCGGGGCAAAGGCCACGAACAGGGCGTGGTCGCGGTGGCGCTCCTGGAGTTTGTTGCGGTCGTACTTCTCGCCCTGCTTGATCGCCACCACCTGGGCGGTACCGCTCTTGCCGGCGATGCGGTACTGGGCGCCGGTCGCCGCCTTGCGCGCGGTGCCGCGGGCGTTGTGCATCACCTGCTCCATGCCGTGGGTGACCTTGGCCCAATCGGACTTGTCGCGCAGGACGATGTCTTCCATCGGGTTAGGGTCCACCGGCGGCTGGCCTTCGATGGTCTTGGCCAGGTGTGGACGGTTCCACACGCCCTTGTTGGCGATCAATGCAGTGGCCTGGGCCAATTGCAGCGGCGTGGCCTGCATGTAGCCCTGGCCAATGCCGAGAATCAGCGTTTCACCCGGGAACCAGGCCTGGCGGCGGGTGGCGCGCTTCCATTCGCGCGACGGCATCAGCCCGGGCGATTCCTCGAACATGTCGAGGGCGACCTTCTGGCCGATGCCGAACTTGTTCATGTAGCTGGACAGCCGATCGATACCCATCTTGTGGGCAAGGTCGTAGAAGTAGGTGTCGTTGGAGCGCATGATCGCGGTGTCCAGGTCGACCCAGCCGTCACCGGTGCGGTTCCAGTTACGGTACTTGTGATCGTAGTTGGGCAACTGGTAGTAGCCCGGGTCGAACACCCGGCTGCTGGCGTTGACCACCCCACTGTCGAGGCCAGCAATGGCCACTGCCGGCTTGATGGTCGAACCCGGCGGATACAGGCCGCGCAAAACGCGGTTGAACAGGGGCCGGTCGATCGAGTCGCGCAGTTCGGCGTAGGCCTTGAAGCTGATGCCAGTGACGAACAGGTTGGGGTCGAAGCTCGGCTGGCTGACCATCGCCAGCACCTCGCCGGTACGCGGGTCGAGCGCCACCACCGCGCCGCGCCGGCCACCCAGGGCGGCCTCCGCAGCTTCCTGCAGCTTGATGTCGAGGCTCAGCACGATGTCCTTGCCCGGCTTCGGATCGGTGCGCTTGAGCACCCGCAGCACACGGCCCCGGGCGTTGGTCTCGACTTCCTCGTAACCGACCTGGCCGTGCAGCTCGGGCTCGTAGAAGCGCTCGATGCCGGTCTTGCCGATATGGTGAGTGCCGCTGTAGTTGACCGGGTCGAGGGTTTTCAGCTCTTTTTCGTTGATCCGCCCGACATAACCGACCGAATGAGCGAAATGCGCGCCCTGTGGGTAATGGCGCACCAGCTGGGCGACGACCTCGACGCCAGGCAGGCGGAACTGGTTGACCGCCACGCGGGCGATCTGCTCTTCGTTGAGTTCGAACAGGATCGGCACCGGCTCGAACGGCCGACGCCCCTGCTTCATGCGCTTTTCGAACAGCGCCCGGTCATCCGCCGTCAGGTCCAACACTTCGACGATGGTATCCAGCACTTCCTGCCAGTTCCCCGCACGTTCACGTGTCATCGACAGGCTGAAACTGGGCCGGTTGTCGGCGACGATCACCCCGTTGCGGTCGAAGATCAACCCGCGCGTCGGCGGAATCGGCTGCACATGCACCCGGTTGTTTTCCGAAAGCGTCGAGTGATAGTCGTACTGGATGATCTGCAGGTAATACAGCCGCGCGACCAACACGCAAATGAGCAGCATGACCGCCACCGCGCCGACAACGACGCGGTTGCGCACCAGGCGGGCGTCTTTCTCATGGTCCTTGAGACGGATCGGCTGCGACATCGGACTGCTTACAGGCTCATTTGTGGTAAGGGTGCCCGGACAATACCGTCCAGGCGCGGTAGATCTGCTCGCCGATGAGTATCCTTACCAACGGGTGCGGCAGGGTCAACGGCGACAGCGACCAGCGCTGCTCGGCGCGTGCGCAGACCTCAGGCGCCAGCCCCTCCGGACCGCCCACCATCAAATTCACCGTGCGCGAGTCCAGGCGCCAGCGGTCCAGCTCGGTCGCCAGCTGCTCGGTACTCCAGGGCTTGCCATGGACCTCGAGGGTGACGATGCGTTCCCCAGGCTGAACCTTGCTCAGCATGGCCTCGCCCTCCTGACGGATCAGGCGGGCGACGTCGGCATTCTTGCCACGGGTGTTCAGCGGGATTTCCACCAGCTCGAGCGACAGCTCCTGGGGCAGGCGCTTGGCATATTCATGCCAGCCTTCCTCGACCCACTTGGGCATACGCGAGCCGACCGCGATCAGACGCAGACGCACGACGCTTCCTTATTCCCGGTCTTTCAGTTTTTCGGTGAAGAAGTCGCTGGCGTTTTCCGGGCTGTGGTGCTTGGCATCGGCGGCACGGCTCTGCTCGGCGCCCATCCACAGGCGCTCCAGGTCGTAGAACTGGCGGGCAGCGGCGGTCATCATGTGCACGATGACGTCGTTCAGGTCCAGCAGTACCCAGTCGCTGTCGCCCTTGCCTTCTTCACCCAGCGGCTGTGCGCCCTTGGCCTTGACCGCTTCACGGACCTTTTCCAGCATCGCGTTGATCTGACGGTTGGAAGTACCGGTGGCAATGATCATGTAGTCAGTCAGGCTGTGCTTTTCGCGCACGTCGATGACCTGGATGTCCTGGGCCTTGACGTCTTCCAGGGCGCTGATGGTCAGCATGACCAGTTCTTCGCCATTGATTTTCTGCTTGCTCATAAAAAACTCTTCAACTCGTTTGGATGAGGCGCCCTGGGGCACCGTCAGTGAGGGGCACGATACAGTTCGTGCGCCTCGATGTAGGCCAGTACGGCGTCCGGCACCAGGAACCTCACCGATTTGCCGCTGGCCAGCAGCTGTCGGATCTGTGTAGCCGACACCGCGAGCGGCGTCTGCCAGACGAACGAAATATTCCCCGCCGGGCCGGACATGGCGGTGGGATCGCTCTCCGAGCGCGCAGCCAGCAGGTTGCGCAACTCGTCAGGGGGTTCAACGTCGGCATCCGGGCGTTGCAGCACCAGGATGTGACAGTGCTGCAACAGTTCTTCCCAGCGGTGCCAGGTGGGCAGGCCGCAAAAGGCATCCCAGCCCAGTACCAGGAACAGCTGGTCGTCGATGCCCAGCTCGGCGCGGATCGACTCCAGCGTGTCGATGGTGTACGACGGTTTGTCGCGCTCCAGCTCGCGGGCATCGACACTCAGGCAATCGACGCCCTGCACCGCTTCACGGACCATGGCCAGGCGATCCTGCGCCGCCACCTGCGGGGTATCGCGGTGTGGCGGTCGGGCATTGGGCAACAGGCGCAGCTCATCGAGCGCCATGAACTCGGCCACTTCCAGCGCGCTGCGCAGGTGGCCGATGTGCACGGGGTCGAAGGTACCGCCAAGAATGCCGATGCGCCGGACTGCCTGGGCCTTGCTCAACTCAGCAGGACTCCTGGCCGCGCAGTTGGCCGTCACCGATCACCACGTACTTCTCGCAGGTCAGGCCTTCCAGGCCGACCGGGCCGCGGGCATGCAGCTTGTCGGTGGAAATGCCGATTTCCGCGCCCAGGCCGTACTCGAAGCCATCGGCGAAGCAGGTCGGGGTATTGAGCATCACCGATGCCGAATCGACCTCGGCCATGAACTGGCGGGCCTGGCCTTGGTGTTCGGTAATGATCGAGTCGGTGTGGTGCGAGCCATACTGGTTGATGTGCTCGATGGCCTGGTCCAGGCCGTCGACGACGCGGATCGACAGGATCGCGTCGAGGTACTCGGTGTGCCAGTCGTCTTCAGTGGCCGGCGTGGCCTCGATCAACCCACGGGTACGCTCGCAGCCAAGCAGTTCGACGCCCTTCTCCTGGAAGCGGCGGGCCATTTCCGGCAGGAAGCCTTCGGCCACGCACTGGTCGACCAGCAGGGTTTCCATCGCACCACAGATGCCGTAGCGGTAGGTCTTGGCGTTGAATGCCACGCGCCAGGCCTTGTCCAGGTCGGCGTGCTCGGCCACATAGACGTGGCAGATACCGTCCAGGTGCTTGATGACCGGCACCCGGGCATCGCGACTGATGCGCTCGATCAGGCCACGGCCACCGCGCGGCACGATGACGTCGACGAACTCGGGCATGCTGATCAGCGCGCCAACGGCTTCGCGATCGGTGGTCTCGACCACCTGCACCACGGCAGCCGGCAAGCCGGCCGCAGCCAGGCCACGCTGGATGCAGGTGGCGATGGCACGGTTGGAGTGGATGGCCTCGGAACCGCCACGAAGGATGGTGGCGTTGCCCGATTTCAGGCACAGGCTGGCGGCATCGATGGTCACGTTCGGGCGCGACTCGTAGATGATCCCGATCACCCCCAGCGGCACGCGCATCTTGCCGACCTGAATGCCCGACGGGCGGTAGCTCATGTCGCGGATGGCGCCGACCGGGTCTGGCAGGCTTGCCACTTGGCGCAGGCCAGTGATCATGCCGTCGATACGCGCCGGTGTCAGCGCCAGGCGGTCAAGCAGCGCCGCTTCCAGGCCATTGGCACGGCCGGCGGCCAGGTCCTGTTCGTTGGCTGCGGCAAGCTCGGCGCGCGCAGCATCCAGCGCATCGGCGGCGGCCTGCAGGGCGCGGTTCTTCTGCGCGGTGCTGGCACGTGCGATGACGCGGGAAGCCTGGCGTGCGGCGCGACCCAGGCGGGTCATGTAGTCAAGAACGGACTCAGTCATCGGTTCGGTGTCTTGGCGAAGGGGAAATCGGCTGATTATAACTGCCGCGCAGGTATACGCCCAGCGGCGGGTGGCGGATGGTCGAAAATGGCTCGGTAGAATCCATAGGAAAGATGTAACCGCGCTTATCGAACTGTCCCGGTTCAGCCTCGATTAAGCTATTCATTGCTATCATCCCCGCCTTTACTGCCACGAACCGCCAGCATGCCAGCCTCAGCCCCCTGCCCTGCACGCGCCCTCCCCGACAGCTTCTTCGACCGCGACGCCCAGACCTTGGCCAAGGCGTTGCTGGGCAAAGTCATCCGTCATCGCCAAGGCGACCTGTGGCTGGCCGCGCGGATCATCGAGACCGAGGCCTACTACCTGACCGACAAAGGCAGCCACGCGTCGCTCGGCTACACCGAAAAACGCAAGGCGCTGTTCCTCGACGGCGGGCACATCTACATGTATTACGCCCGCGGCGGCGACTCGCTCAACTTCAGTGCCCAGGGCCCAGGCAATGCCGTGCTGATCAAGTCCGCCTATCCCTGGGTCGACGCCGTCTCCGATGCCAACAGCCTGGCGCAGATGCAACTGAACAACCCCGACGCCAGCGGCAACCTGCGCCCACCTGAGCGCCTGTGCGCCGGGCAGACCCTGTTGTGCAAGGCCATGGGCCTGAAAGTGCCGCACTGGGACGCACAACGGTTCGACCCCGAGCGCCTGTACGTCGAAGACTGCGGCATCGCCGTGCCAAGGGTGATCCAGACGGCACGGTTGGGCATTCCCCACGGGCGCGACGAGCACCTGCCGTACCGCTTCGTCGATGCCGAATACGCCCGTTTCTGCACCCGGAACCCGCTGCGCCGGGGCCAAGTCGAAGGGCAAGACTTTTTCACCATCAAACAAGGAAGCTGAAACATGGGCCAATGGCTCGACAGCCTGACCGGCTGGCTCAGCGCCAACCCCCAGTGGCTTGGCCTGGCGATTTTTTTGGTGGCGTGCGTTGAGTGCCTGGCCATTGCCGGCATCATCGTGCCGGGCACGGTACTGCTGTTTGCCGTTGCCGTGCTGGCCGGCAGTGGTGCATTCAGCCTGGGTGAAACCCTGCTGCTGGGGTTCCTCGGCGGCCTGCTCGGTGACGCTCTGTCATACACCGTCGGCAAGTACTTCCACCAGAACATCCGCCGCCTGCCGCTGCTGCGCCATCACCCCGAATGGATCGGCAGCGCCGAGGCCTACTTCCAGCGCTACGGCATCGCCAGCCTGCTGGTCGGCCGCTTCATCGGCCCGCTGCGGCCGATGCTGCCAATGGTGGCCGGGATGTTCGATATGCCGCTGCCGCGCTTCATCGCCGTCAGCCTGGTGGCGGGTGCCGGTTGGTCGGTGGCCTATCTGCTGCCCGGCTGGGCCACCGGTGCGGCCATGCGCCTCCCCTTGCCAGAAGGTTTCTGGCTGGATGCCGGCATCATCGCCGGGACCCTGGCGGTACTGATCGGCCTGAGCCTGAACAGCAGCCTGCGCGATCAGCGTCATGGTACCCGGCTGATCGCCGGCCTCAGCTTCATCGCACTGACGGCGGTGTTTCTTGGCTGGCCCTACCTGCAGGCCTTCGATCAGGGCGTGATGACGCTGGTGCAGGAGCACCGTAGCAAAGCCATTGACGGCACCGTGGTGCTGGTGACCCGGTTGGGCGACTTCAAGACCCAGTTTTTCCTGGGAGGTTTGCTGACCGGCTTGCTGCTCCTGGCGCGTCAGTGGCGCCATGCCCTGTTCGCGGGCGGTACGCTGATGGGCACGGCGCTGGCCAATGGCACGCTCAAATGGCTGTTCGCCCGTGCCCGCCCGGAAGTACTGAGCGACCCTTTGACCAGCTACAGCATGCCCAGCGGGCACAGTTCGGCATCGTTCGCATTCTTCCTGACCCTGGCGGTGCTGGCAGGGCGCGGCATGCCGCCGCGCATGCGCCTGACCTGGGTGATGCTGGGCTGCATCCCGGCGCTGGCGATTGCCTTGTCGCGGGTGTACCTGGGTGCCCATTGGCCGACCGACATCATGGCCGGTGCCCTGCTGGCCTGTTGCGTGTGCGCCCTGAGCCTGACCCTGGTGCAGCATCGGCAGCCGCTGACGGCACTGCCGCAAAAAGTCTGGTGGCTGGTGCTGCCGGCGTGTATCGCGCTGCTGGCGTTCTTTGCCATGCATGCGTTGCCCCACGCCCTGCTGCGTTACCAGTATTGATGTTGCCTGCACCGGCCTCTTCGCGGCTAAAGCCGCTCCCACAGGGATCGCACATTACCTGTAGGAGCGGCTTTAGCCGCGAAGAGGCCGGTACAGGCAACTGAGCTCAATCAGGCGAACAACTCACCCTGGATGCGCTCCAGCAGCTTCTGGATCTCTTCCAGCCGCTGCGCCGGCGAGTCGATCGCCAGCAAGTCCAGCTTGTCCTCTTCCATGAACGGCAACAGGTAAGCCAGTTGGTTGGCCAGGGCCTGGCGCCCGTCGACGTCCCGCGGCATGTCCAGCGCCTCGACCATCGGATGCTCGCCCAGGGCCACCAACAGCGCCAGCAAGTCATCGTCGTGATCGGTGAGCGGGCTGTCCGGCTGCTCCGCCAGCCAATGCACCTCGCCGACCAGCAATTGATCCTTCTGCACTTCGGTCTGGCTCAACTCGAAGCGCCGTACACCTTCCACGCGAATACCCAGCAAGCCGTTGTCCTGCTGGACGAAGTCACGAATCATGGCCTCGCAACCGATCGAAGCCACCACCGGCGGCGCCTTGCCGACCTGCTCGCCTTCAACGATGCACACCACGCCAAAGCCAGTGCCCTGCTTCATGCAGCGGCCAATCATGTCCAGGTAGCGCGCCTCGAAGATCTGCAGATCCAGCAGGCAACCGGGAAACAACACGGTATTGAGGGGAAACAGCGGTAGCGTCATCACAACTCCTCAAGCCACCAGGCTGACCGCCAACGGCAGGAACACCGCCGTGGCCACCCCCATCAGGCTCATCGCCAGCGCGGCAAAAGCGCCGCACTCGTCACTTTCCTGCAAGGCCACCGAAGTGCCCACGGCATGAGCCGTCACACCTAGCGACATGCCACGCGCCTCCGGGCTGTGCACACCCAGACGGGTCAGCAGTGCGGGGCCGAAGATTGCCCCGATCACCCCGGTAATCAACACGAACACGGCTGCCAGCGCCGCCACGCCACCAATCTGTTCCGCCACCAGCATGGCGATCGGCGAAGTGACCGATTTCGGCGCCATGGTCATCAGGATCATGTGTTCGGCACCGAACCACCACCCCAGCAGCAAGCAGCAGACCGTGGCGAACAGGCCTCCGATTACCAGCGTAGTAAAAGTCGGCCAGAACAGCTGCCGGATGCGCCGAAGGTTGAGATAGAGCGGCACCGCCAGGGCCACGGTGGCGGGACCGAGGAGGATGTTCATGATTTCGGTACTTTTGCGGTATTCGCCGTAGCTGATGCCGCAGGTCAGCAGCACGCCGATCACCAGCAGCATCGACACCAATACCGGTTGCAGGAACAGCCAGCGGGTCTTTTCGTAGGCAGCCAGCACTATCTGGTACGCGCCCAACGTGATCCCGATACCGAACAAGGGATGGTGGATGACCGCGTCGAGCGCGCCCTGCCAATCAAAGATCATGGCTACTCCTCGTGCTTGCCGTGTTGGCGGTCGATTAGCTTCTGCATCAGCAGGCCGACGAACACCAGGGTGACCAGGCAGGAAATCAGCAACGCACCGGCAATCGCCCAGAAGTCTGCGGCAATGTCCTTGGCGTAGACCATCACCCCCACCGCCGGTGGCACCAGCAGCAATGGCAGGTAACGTAGCAGGCTACCGGCGGCCTCGCTCAGCGGCTTGCCGACCTCGCCGCGAGCCATGAGGAAAAACAGCAGCAGCAACAGGCCGATGATCGGGCCCGGCAGAATCGGCACACACAAGTGATTGAGCGCCGTACCCAGCAGCTGAAACAGCACCAGCCAGGTCAAACCACGCAACAGCATAAGGATCTCCTTCAGGCACGCCGCGTCATTATAAGCACGCGTTACGTATAAGCCGATATTCGCCGAAATGCGGGCTTCTTGACTGAAACTGTTCGCCGTGCTGATCTTGCACTTTCGTACCAAATGACAACCTGGAGAGTCGCGATGCCCTATGTACCGGTAAATGAGCTATCGCAGTACGTTGGAAAGGAGCTGGGACGTTCCGACTGGCTGAAGATCGACCAGCAGCGCATCAACCTGTTCGCTGAAGCCACCGGCGATTTCCAGTTCATCCATGTCGACCCGGAAAAGGCGGCAAAAACCCCGTTCGGCACCACCATCGCGCATGGTTTTCTGACCTTGTCGCTGATCCCCATGCTGATGATGGACATCCTGGTACTGCCTGAGGGGTTGAAGATGGTGGTCAATTATGGACTCGACAGCGTGCGTTTCATCCAGCCGGTAAAGGTCGACAGCAAGGTTCGACTGAAGGTGGACCTGGGTGAGGTGACCGAGAAGAAGCCGGGGCAGTGGCTGCTCAAGGCGACCGCTACCCTGGAGATCGAAGGCGAAGAGAAGCCGGCCTATATCGCTGAACCCCTCTCGCTCTGCTTCGTCTGAACCGGCCGCTTCGCGGCGGTTCGACGGCTCGGTGAACCCGCTTGCACAGGATCGCCACACGGCCAGGCCTTGTGCCGTACCTGTCGGAGCGGGTTCACCCGCGAACAATCCAACCCTGCTTTCGATTGGATCACAGATACCTGCGCCCCGTATTCTGCGGCATACTCGGCAGACCTTTTGCCCGGATTCCGCCATGCGTCCACTGCTCCCCCTCGCACTGACCCTGATGCTCGCAGCCTGTGGCGATGGTGAATCATTGTCCCCGCCTGACGCGCGCCTGCCCGACGGTGGCCGCTACCGTGGGCAGGTGGTCGATGGGTTGCTGCAGGGCGAGGGACGCATCGACTACCCCAACGGCAGCTGGTACGCCGGCAGCTTCAAGGACGGCCAGTGGCACGGCCAGGGCGAGTGGCACGGCAGCAATGGCGAGATCTACCGAGGCCAGTTCGACAAGGGACTGTTCCACGGGCTGGGCGACCTGACCACCCCCGGCAGCCACTATGCCGGCACCTTCAGCCACGGCCGACGTGACGGTGAAGGTACGCTCAAACAGGCCGACCTGACCTACCGCGGCCAATTCAAGGATGACCAGTACGAAGGCGCAGGCGAACTGGAAATGGCCGACGGCAGCCGCTACCAAGGCCTGTTCGCCAGAGGCAAACCCAATGGCGCCGGCGTGCGCAGCGATGCCAGCGGCAACCAGTTCAGCGGCCGCTTCGTCGATGGCCAGTTGCAGGGCAGCGGCACCTACGACAGTGTCGATGGCGAGCAATACATCGGCGAGTTCAAGGACAACCGCCTGGAGGGCCGTGGCCGCTACGAGAACGCCGACGGCGACGTCTGGATAGGCGAGTTCAAGGACGGTTCGCTGACCGGCGAAGGCGAATTGCTCGGCAGCGACGGCAGCCACTACAAAGGCACCTTCGTCGACTGGCACCTGTCTGGCCAAGGCAGTCTGCAGTTGCCGGATGGCAGCAAGTACGTCGGCGGTTTCGACAACGACGCCTACCAGGGCCACGGCAAGCTGACGCTGGCCAGCGGCCAGGTCGAAAGCGGCTTCTGGGTCAATGGTGTGCGCGTACGTGACCAGAAAGGCAAGCTTCTGCCCGACCCGCTGGACCTGGCCCTGCTCAATCAGGGCCGCCTGCTCGATGAAGCGCTGGCGCGGGTACCGCGCTCGGCGCCGCCCGTCCAGCTGTACAGCCTGGTAGTGGCCGGTGATGGTCAGCAGAGCGTGTTCCTGCGCGAAGCCGACTATGTCAGTAATATGCTCAATGTGCGTTTCGGTGCCCGTGGCCAGGTCACCTTGGTCAACCACCGCGACCAGATGACCACCCGCCCCATGGCCACCCGCGAGAACCTCAGCCGCGCCGCCCGTACCCTGGCCGAACGCAGCGGCCCGGAAGACCTGATCTTCATCTACCTGACCAGCCACGGCAGCCAGGACCACCAACTGGTGCTCGACCAACCGCGCCTGCAGCTGGCCGACCTGTCCGCCGACGAATTGGCCAGCGCCCTGGCCCCGCTCAAGGACCGCGACAAGATCATTGTCATCTCCGCCTGTTATTCAGGTGGCTATATCCCCCCGCTCAAGGATGACCGCACGCTGATCATGACGGCCGCCCGTGCCGACCGGGTGTCGTTCGGGTGCTCGGAAGAAGCTGACTTCACCTACTTCGGCGATGCCTTGTTCGCCGAGGCCTTGAACCAGACCGATGACCTGAAACAAGCGTTTGAACTGGCGCGCGCCAGTGTTGCCGAACGAGAACGGAGGGAAGGTTTCGAGGCCTCCGAACCCCAGATCTGGGCGCCGACCGCAGTACTGGCACACTGGCAGCAACTGCGTAAGCACCAAGCCGAGGAAGCCTTGCGTAATGCGGCACAGGCCAAGCCGGAGGAACAGGCAAAAACGCCTGCCAGCCGCTAAGCTTGTGTGTAACAAGGGAGAGACATCATGTATTTGACGCCTCAGCATGTCCTGCTTGCCGGTGCCACCGGCCTAACCGGTGAGCACCTGCTCGACCGCCTGCTCAACGAACCCACCATCAGTCGCGTGCTGGCCCCGACCCGTCGGCCATTGGCCGAGCACCCCCATCTGGAAAACCCGGTGGGCGACCCCGCAGTGTTTCTCCCGCAACTGGCCGGCCGGGTCGATATTGCCTATTGCTGCCTGGGCACCACCCTCAAGCAGGCGGGCTCGGAGCAAGCGTTTCGCGCCGTCGATCTGGACATGGTCGTGGCCTTCAGCAAGCGCGCACGGGAAATGGGTGCGCGCCACCTGCTGGTTGTCAGCGCCCTGGGGGCCGACCCCAAGTCGCCGATCTTCTACAACCGCGTCAAAGGCGAAATGGAAGAAGCGCTAAAGGCTCAGGACTGGCCACAACTGACCATCGTGCGGCCATCGTTGCTACTCGGTGAACGGCTGGAACCACGCCTGGGTGAAAAGCTGGCCTCACCGTTCTCGAAGTTGATGCCGGGTAAATATCGCGGGATCGAGGCATGCACACTGGCACGGGCGTTGTGGCGCCTGGCGCTGGAAGAAGAAGATGGAATCCGCGTGATCGAGTCCGACGAGTTACGCAGGCTCGGCAAGTAATAGCCGCTACAGCCCACCCGTAGCCTGAAACCCTATGCCTGCCGCCGTCAGCAATGACAGCGGCAGGAACAGCGTGTCCAGCAGCATGCTGCCAGGCAGGTCCAGGTGAGGATATGCCGGTGCCTCGGCCCCAAAGCGATCCTTGGGGCAGCAGCCACCGTTGATCACGTACATATCCAGCCGGGTCCCGGCATACACCACCGGTGCCCCAGGCTTGTTGGCGTCCAGCGTGCGCACCGTGGCGCAGCCGCCGAGCAGACTGGCCGCCAGCAATCCAGCCAGGCAGCGTTTCAATCATCAGCCCCGAAATGATGCTCGCCCCAGCGCGGCAGCATGTCCTGCGGAATGTTCAGCAGGTTGAGAATGCGCGCCACGACGAAGTCGATCAGGTCATCGATGGTCTGCGGCTGGTGATAGAACCCCGGCGCCGCTGGCAGGATCATTGCCCCCATCTGTGACAGCTTGAGCATGTTCTCCAGGTGAATGGTCGAGAACGGTGCCTCGCGTGGCACCAGGATCAGTTGCCGACGCTCCTTGAGGGTGACGTCGGCGGCTCGCTCGATCAGGTTGTTGCAGGCGCCGGTGGCGATTGCCGACAAGGTACCGGTTGAACACGGCACCACCACCATCGCCGCTGGCGCTCCAGAGCCCGAAGCCACCGGCGACATCCAGTCTTCCTTGCCATAGACACGGATCTGCCCATCGGCAGCACCCGTGTATTCGGTGAGAAACGCCTGCATGGCCTGCGGCTTGGCCGGCAGGAGTACGTCGGTCTCGGTGGCCATCACCAGTTGCGCGGCCTTGGAGATGAGGAAATGCACCTCGCGGTCCTCGCGCACCAGGCAATCGAGCAGGCGCAGGCCATATTGCACGCCGGAGGCGCCAGTCATGGCCAGGGTGATGCGTTCCGGACCGCTCACTGCAGTGCCTCGGCCAGCTTGCCATGCAGGCCGCCAAAGCCGCCATTGCTCATGATCACTACATGAGTACCTGGGCGAGCCTGGCCCTTGACCCGGTCGATGATCGCGTCAAGGCTGTCGGCCACCACGCTGGGCACCTTGCATTGCGCGGCAGTGCCGGCCAGGTCCCAACCCAGGTTGGCGGGCGCGTACCAGATCACCTGGTCGGCGTCATTGACGCTTTCCGGCAGGCCATCTCGATGGGCGCCCAGCTTCATGGAGTTGGAGCGCGGCTCGATGATGGCGATGACCGGCGCTTCACCCACTCGCTTGCGCAGGCCGTCGAGCGTGGTAGCAATGGCAGTCGGATGGTGGGCGAAATCATCGTAGATGGTCACGCCCTGGACTTCAGCCACCTTTTCCATGCGCCGCTTGACGCTCTTGAACGCACTCAGGCCTTCGATACCCATTGCTGGCACCACGCCAACATGACGGGCGGCGGCCAGCGTGGCGAGGGCGTTGGCGACGTTGTGCTGACCGGTCAGGGCCCAGTCCACCACGCCCTGCACCTCACCCTCGAACAGCACCTCGAAACGCGAACCGTCGGCACTGAGCAGGCGAGCCTGCCACTGGCCACCTTCACCGGTGGTCTGCACCGGGGTCCAGCAGCCCATGCCGATCACACGCTCCAGCGCCAGCTCGGTGGTCGGGTGAATGACCAGGCCTTCGCTCGGGATGGTCCGTACCAAGTGGTGGAACTGCCGCTCGATGGACGCCAGGTCAGGGAAGATGTCCGCGTGATCGAACTCAAGGTTGTTGAGGATCGCGGTGCGCGGGTGGTAATGCACAAACTTCGAACGCTTGTCGAAGAAGGCGCTGTCGTATTCGTCGGCCTCGACCACGAAGAACGGTGTGCCGCCCAGGCGCGCCGACACCGAGAAGTTCTGCGGTACGCCGCCGATCAGGAAGCCCGGGCTCATGCCGGCATGCTCCAGCACCCAGGCCAGCATGCTGCTGGTGGTGGTCTTGCCGTGGGTGCCCGCCACGGCCAGCACCCAGCGGCCCTGCAGCACATGGTCAGCCAGCCACTGCGGGCCGGATACATAAGGCAGGCCCTTGTTCAGCACATATTCCACCGCCGGGTTGCCCCGCGACATGGCGTTGCCGATCACGACCAGATCAGGTGCAGGGTCCAGCTGAACCGGGTCGTAGCCCTGGGTCAGCTCGATGCCCTGGGCTTCGAGCTGGGTGCTCATGGGCGGATAGACGTTGGCGTCGGAGCCGGTGACGCGGTGGCCGAGCTCTTTGGCCAGCACGGCCAGCGAACCCATGAAAGTGCCGCAAATACCGAGAATATGAATATGCATGGTCGACCTCGCAAAACTTCGAGGCAGGGTAGCCCAGAGCGAGAAAAATCGCACACGCTGTTTCGGTTAGTACACGCGGCTAATGCCGTGTTTTCTTAATTTTCGATATAAGGTATTGCGACTGATGCCCAAGTGCTCGGCGACCCGGGTCAGGTGCCAGTGTTTTGCTTCCAGCACTTCCATCAGCGCCTGGCGTTCTGCGCTCTGCAATACATCGCCCCTCACTGAGACCTCAGGCTCGACACCGCCCCTGTGGGAGCGGGCATGCCCGCGAAGAGGCCCGACCTGGGAATGCAAGGCGAGGCCGTTGCCCTCGTTCGCGGGCATGCCCGCTCCCACAGAGGGCGCGTATGTCCTGAAGATGGAGGGAAGGTCCAGGAACCGGATGATGGTGTCTTCGCACAGCGCCACCAAGGTCCGTAGCACGTTACGCATCTGCCGGACGTTCCCCGGCCAGGCGAAGCCAAGCAGTGCCTGACGCGCCTCGGGCGCCAATCGGACCACCTGCCCCTGTGCCTCTTGATGCAGCAGGAAATCCAGCAACCGTTCCTTGTCACTACGCTCGCGCACCGCTGGCAGCGCCACCTCCAGGCCATTGAGCCGGTAGTACAGATCCTCACGGAAACTGCCCTGCTCCACCCGCTCCAGCAAATCCCGGTGGGTGGCACTGACGATGCGCACATCCACCGCCTGCGGCTCACCGCCAATCGGCACCACCTGGCGCTCTTCCAGCACCCGCAACAGGCGGGTCTGCAACGCCAGTGGCATATCGCCAATCTCGTCCAGCAACAAAGTACCGCCGTCGGCCTGCAACAGCTTGCCACGCATGCCCTCCTTGCGCGCCCCGGTGAAGCTGCCACCGCGGTAGCCGAACAGCTCACTTTCGATCAGGCTCTCAGGGATCGACGCACAGTTGACCGCCACGAACGGCTTGCCACGGCGCTGGCTGGCCTGGTGCACGGCTTGGGCAAAGGCTTCTTTACCGCAACCGGTCTCGCCGCGCAGCAGCAGCGGCACATCGCGCTCGAACACACGCACGGCACGTTGAAAATCGTGTTGCAGGGCCGGGTCCAGCAAGCAGATACCCGGCGCTGCGGCAGGCCTGGCCTGGGGCTGGCTGGCCGGCACCGTCCATCGCGGCGCCTGCGCCTGGCCGCGCAGGCTGGCGAACACCTGGCGTCCATCACGGGTGCGCAACGGCCAGACCGTACTGCCGCCTGGCGTAGCGCGGCTGAACAGCTCGTCGTGGCTGCAGGCGAAGAACATCTCCAGCGGTTTGCCCAACACGCCCCCGCGAATGGTGCCGAGCAGGTTCAGCGCACTCTGGTTGGCGGCGCAGATCCGGCCATCGCCATCGAACGCCAACAACCCTTCACTGAACTGGCCGACCGACTCCGCCTGCACGTGGATGCGCAGCAACCACTGCTGCTCGAAATGACGCAGGAAATAGCAGCTCTCGATCATCTTCGCCGAAAGGTTCACCAGCGCCATGGTGTGGAACTGGCTCTGGCGCGACACGTCCGGCCGCGCCGAGGACACATCGAGCACCGCCAGCAGTTCACCATGGGGGTCGAACACCGGGCTCGCCGAGCAGGTCAGCCCGGTATGGCGGCCGCGAAAGTGCTCATTCTGGTGAATGGTCAGGGCCTGGCGCTCGACCAGGCAGGTGCCGATGCCATTGGTACCCTCGCGTGCCTCGCTCCAGTCCGCGCCCAGCCACAGCCCGGCACGCTCGAAGTTGCGCCGCTCGCTGGGTGCGGTGACACAGTTGAGGATCACCCCACGGGCGTCGGTCAGCAGCACCGCATGGCCGGCTCCAGACAGCTGCTGGTGCAGGCTGTTCATTTCGCTGTCGGCGATTTTCAGCACCTGGCGCAGGCGCTCGCGGCTCTCCAGCAGGCGGCCGTGCTCAAGCACCACCGGTGCCTCGATCACTGACGGGTCGAGGTGGTAATCGTCGAGGCAGCGCAGCCAGGAGCGGGCAATGGAAGGATCGCTGCCCGCTTCTCCACGGGCAACGGTATGCACTTGCTGGGCATGTCGGCTGAATGAGTTGCTCTGCATTTGTTGTTGTTCTCCGCAGATAGAGATTCAGGCCAGCATCCTCCACCTGCGCAGGCTTTGCAACGTACCTGCCGGCACCGTGTCGCAAACGGTACAAAGTGTCACCCCGGCCGTGCCAAGCCTGGCACAGCGCACCTTGCTGCGGCGCCAAAGCATGACCCAAGTCATTGATTCCACGAGGGTGCACCACGCTGGCCCAACCTTTGCTCTACGCTTTCCAACTCCTCAACAAACATAACAGCCAGGAGACACACCATGCGTTACGCACATCCCGGTACCGAGGGCGCGAAGGTTTCCTTCAAGAACCGCTACGGCAACTTCATCGGTGGCGAATTCGTGGCCCCCGTCAAAGGCCAGTACTTCGACAACACTTCCCCGGTGAACGGCCAGCTGATCGCCGAATTCCCGCGTTCCACTGCCGAAGACATCGAAAAAGCCCTGGATGCCGCCCATGCCGCCGCCGACGCCTGGGGCCGCACTTCGGTACAGGACCGCTCCAACATCCTGCTGAAGATTGCCGACCGTATCGAGCAGAACCTGGAAATCCTGGCCATTACCGAAACCTGGGACAACGGCAAGCCGATCCGCGAAACCCTCAACGCCGATATCCCGCTGGCCGTCGACCACTTCCGCTACTTTGCCGGCTGCATCCGCGCCCAGGAAGGCGGCGCTGCCGAAATCAACGAAAACACCGTGGCCTACCACATCCACGAGCCACTGGGTGTGGTCGGGCAGATCATCCCGTGGAACTTCCCGATCCTGATGGCCGCCTGGAAGCTTGCCCCAGCCCTGGCCGCCGGCAACTGCGTGGTGCTCAAGCCGGCCGAACAGACGCCGCTGGGCATCACCGTGCTGGTCGAGCTGATTGCCGACCTGCTGCCCAAAGGCGTGCTCAACGTGGTGCAAGGCTATGGCCGCGAGGCCGGTGAAGCACTGGCCACCAGCAAGCGCATCGCCAAGATCGCCTTCACCGGCTCCACCCCGGTCGGCTCGCACATCATGAAATGCGCGGCCGAGAACATCATCCCGTCCACCGTCGAGCTGGGTGGCAAGTCGCCGAACGTGTACTTCGAAGACATCATGCAGGCCGAGCCGAGCTTCATCGACAAGGCCGCCGAAGGCATGGTGCTGGCGTTCTTCAACCAAGGCGAGGTGTGCACCTGCCCATCGCGCGCGCTGGTGCAGGAGTCGATCTACCCGCAGTTCATGGAAGTGGTGATGAAGAAGGTGCTGCAAATCAAGCGCGGCGACCCGCTCGACACCGACACCATGGTCGGCGCCCAGGCCTCGCAGCAGCAGTTCGAGAAGATCCTCTCGTACCTCGACATCGCCCAGCAGGAAGGCGCCGAGCTGCTGACCGGCGGCAAAGTGGAAAAACTCGAAGGCTCGCTGGCCACCGGTTACTACATCCAGCCGACCCTGCTCAAAGGCAACAACCGCATGCGCGTGTTCCAGGAAGAAATCTTCGGCCCAGTGGTCAGCGTCACCACCTTCAAGGACGAAGCCGAAGCCCTGGCGATTGCCAACGACACCGAGTTCGGCCTCGGTGCCGGCGTGTGGACCCGCGACATCAACCGCGCCTACCGCATGGGCCGTGGTATCAAGGCCGGCCGCGTGTGGACCAACTGCTACCACCTGTACCCGGCGCATGCCGCATTCGGTGGCTACAAGAAGTCCGGCGTCGGCCGTGAAACCCACAAGATGATGCTCGACCACTACCAGCAGACCAAAAACCTGCTGGTGAGCTACGACATCAACCCGTTGGGCTTCTTCTAAACCGCGTCGCGCCCTTCGCGGGCACGCCCGCTCCCACAGGAATCGCGCAAGATTCCAGGCCTGTGCAGTACCTGTGGGAGCGGGCTTGCCCGCGAAGAGGCCAGACTTGCTACCACAATCTTCAGAGCCAAAACCGCTCTGGCTCGCTTCCTGCAGTACCTATCACCATCGGCCCGGACCCCTTCCGGCCATCAAGAAAAAGAACAGGTGAATCTATGCCAAGCGATCATTCCGCCGGCGTGCCGGCAGGGTCTTCCGTCGACTTCGAAAAGGTCGGTTCGGACTATTTCCAGCAACGTGAACTGAAGAAAGGCGCCGCCGGCTGGGTACTGCTGGTAGGCCTGGGCGTTGCTTACGTGATTTCCGGCGACTACGCCGGCTGGAACTTCGGCCTCGCCCAAGGTGGCTGGGGCGGCATGTTCCTCGCCACCTTGCTGATGGCCACCATGTACCTGTGCATGTGCTTCTCGCTGGCCGAGCTCTCCTCGATGATCCCCACCGCTGGCGGCGGCTACGGTTTTGCCCGCAGCGCCTTCGGCCCGTGGGGCGGCTTTTTGACCGGCACGGCGATCCTCATCGAGTACGCCATCGCCCCCGCCGCCATCGCCACGTTCATCGGCGCCTACTGCCAGTCATTGTTCGGCATCGGCGGCTGGATGATTTACCTGGCGTTCTATGTAGTGTTTATCGGCATTCACATCTTCGGCGTGGGTGAAGCGCTGAAACTGATGTTCATCATCACCGCGGTCGCAGCCATTGCCCTGGCGGTATTCCTGGTGGCCATGGTGCCCCATTTTGATGCAGCCAACCTGTTCGACATCGCCAAAACGGACGCCGCGGGCGCCAGCAGCTTCCTGCCATTCGGCTATGTCGGCGTGTGGGCCGCGATCCCCTATGCCATCTGGTTCTTCCTCGCCGTGGAGGGCGTGCCACTGGCCGCTGAAGAAACCAAGAACCCCAAGCGCGACCTGCCCCGCGGCCTGATCGGCGCAATGCTGGTACTGCTGGCGTTCGCCCTGCTGATCCTGGTGGTCGGCCCTGGCGGCGCAGGGTCCGAAGCCCTGAAGGCCTCCGGCAACCCGTTGGTCGAGGCGCTGGCCAAGGCTTACGGCGGTTCTACCTGGATGGGCAGTTTCGTCAACCTGGTGGGCCTGGCCGGCCTGATCGCCAGTTTCTTCTCGATCATCTACGCCTATTCGCGGCAGATCTTCGCCCTTTCGCGGGCGGGCTACCTGCCCCGCAAACTGTCGGAAACCAACAAGAGCAAGGCCCCGGTCATGGCGCTGGTGATCCCCGGCCTCATCGGCTTCGCCCTGTCGCTGACTGGCCAGGGTGACCTGCTGATCCTGGTGGCGGTATTCGGTGCCACACTGTCGTATGTGCTGATGATGGCCGCGCACATTACCCTGCGTATCCGTCGGCCGAAAATGGAGCGACCTTACCGCACCCCAGGCGGCATCTTCACCTCGGGCCTGGCCCTGGTGCTGGCGTGTATCGCCGTGGTCGCGGGCTTCCTGGTCGACCCACGGGTGGTGATTGGCGCTGCCGTGATCTATGCGGTATTCATCGCCTATTTTGCGTTGTACAGCCGCCACCACCTGGTTGCGGGCACACCGGAAGAGGAATTCGCCGCGATCCAGAAGGCCGAAGAGGCGCTGCACTGATCAAAGCCACCTGCCGCGGGCCAGCCCGCGGCTCTGGAGATTCTGTATGGCAAGTTTCGTACACACGGTAGGCCACCTGGTCTATCGCTTCGACAGCCTCAAGGACGTGATGGCCAAGGCCAGCCCGGCCCGTTCCGGGGATTTTTTGGCCGGTGTCGCCGCCAGCAACGACGGCGAACGGGTGGCCGCACAGATGGCCCTGGCCAACATCCCGCTGACGCATTTTCTGAATGAAGCGTTGATCCCCTACGAACAGGACGAGATCACCCGGCTGATCGTCGACACCCACGACGCCCAGGCCTTCGCTCCGGTCAGCCACCTGACCGTTGGCGGCCTGCGCGACTGGCTGCTCAGCGAAGAAGCTGACGAGCAGAGCCTGCGCGCCCTCGCTCCTGGGCTGACCCCGGAAATGGCCGCCGCCGTGTCGAAGATCATGCGTGTGCAGGACCTGGTGCTGGTGGCGCAGAAGATCCGCGTGGTGACCCGGTTCCGCGGCACCATGGGCTTGCGCGGGCGCCTGTCGACCCGCCTGCAACCCAACCACCCGACCGACGAGCCGGCCGGTATCGCCGCCAGCATCCTCGACGGCCTGCTCTACGGCAACGGCGACGCCATGATCGGCATCAACCCGGCCACCGACAGCATCGCCTCGATCTGCGCCCTGCTGGAAATGCTCGACGCCATCATCCAGCGCTATGACATTCCCACCCAGGCCTGCGTGCTGACCCACGTCACCACCTCGATCGAAGCGATCAACCGCGGCGTGCCGCTGGACCTGGTGTTCCAGTCGATCGCTGGCACCGAGGCGGCCAACGCCGGCTTCGGCATCAACCTTAACGTGCTGCAGGAAGGCTACGAGGCCGGCCTGTCGCTCAGGCGCGGCACCCTCGGGCAGAACCTGATGTACTTCGAAACCGGCCAGGGCAGCGCGCTGTCGGCCAATGCCCACCACGGCGTCGACCAGCAAACCTGCGAGACCCGCGCCTACGCCGTGGCTCGCCACTTCAAGCCGTTCCTGGTCAACACCGTGGTCGGCTTCATCGGCCCCGAATACCTGTACAACGGCAAGCAGATCATCCGCGCCGGCCTCGAAGACCACTTCTGCGGCAAGCTGCTCGGCGTGCCGATGGGCTGCGACATCTGCTACACCAACCACGCCGAAGCCGACCAGGACGACATGGACACCCTGCTGACCTTGCTGGGCGTGGCCGGGATCAACTTCATCATGGGCATCCCAGGCTCCGACGACATCATGCTCAACTACCAGACCACGTCGTTCCACGATGCGCTGTATGCGCGCCAGACCCTGGGCCTGAAGCCCGGGCCGGAATTCGAAGCCTGGTTGCAACGCACCGGCATCTTCACCCAGGCCGATGGTCGCGTGCGCTTTGGCGACAACCTGCCGCCGGCATTCCGCCAGGCGTTGGCCCAGTTGGCCTAGAGGTGACCATGGCAGACCGATCCCCAATCCCTGAAAATCCTTGGCTGGCCCTGCGCAACCTGACCCCGGCACGCATCGCCCTGGGCCGTTGCGGCACCAGCCTGCCTACCGCTGCGCAACTGGACTTCCAGTTCGCCCACGCCCAGGCCCGTGACGCCGTGCACCTGGCCTTCGACCACGCCACCCTGAGTGAACAGCTCAAGGACCATGGCCGCGACAGCCTGGTGCTGCACAGCGCTGCCAGTGATCGCCACCAGTACCTGCAACGTCCCGACCTGGGACGGCGGCTGAACGACGATTCGGCCGAGCGCTTGCGCCAGCATGCCCAGGCCAACCCCGAAGGCGTCGACCTGGCCATCGTGGTCGCCGACGGCCTCTCGGCCCTGGCCGTGCACCGCCATACCCTGCCATTCCTGGCCCGCTTCGAGGAGCAGGCCGCAGCCGATGGCTGGACCAGCGCCCCGGTGGTGCTGGTCGAGCAAGGCCGGGTTGCCGTGGCGGACGAAGTGGGCCAATTGCTCGGTGCACGCATGACCGTGATGCTGATCGGTGAGCGCCCAGGGCTGAGCTCGCCAGACAGCCTGGGCCTGTATTTCACCTACGCCCCAAAGGTCGGCCTGACCGATGCCTACCGCAACTGCATCTCCAACATCCGCCTGGAGGGTCTGAGTTACGGCATGGCAGCCCACCGCCTGCTATACCTGATGCGCGAAGCCTGCCGGCGGCAGCTTTCCGGTGTGAATCTGAAGGACGAAGCCGAGGTCCATAGCATCGACAGTGAAAACACCCCCAACCAGCGCGGCAATTTCCTGCTCGGTGAAGGTTAAAGAACCTGTAACGGAAGGCGGATTGCACTGACGGCCAGCATTGGGGCAGCATGCCCATGAAAGCTGCAGGCATTCCGCCGTTTCCCCAAATGGACTCTGAGGGCCGCACATGCGCATCATCAAGGCAACCCTGGAACACCTCGACCTGCTCACCCCGCTGTTCGTCAGATACCGCGAGTTCTACGGGCAGCTGCCTTTCCCCGACAGCTCGCGTGCCTTTCTCGAGAAACGCCTCAAACGCGACGAATCGGTGATCTACCTGGCCTTGGCGGATGACGATGACGGTAAATTGCTCGGTTTTTGTCAACTGTACCCGAGCTTTTCATCGCTTTCGCTGAAACGCGTATGGATCCTCAACGACATCTTTGTCGCCGAAGACTCGCGGCGCATGCTGGTGGCCGACCATCTGATGCGCGAGGCCAAGAAAATGGCCAAGCAGACCCAGGCCGTGCGCATGCGGGTATCGACCAGTGCCAACAACGAGGTGGCGCGCAAGACCTATGAGTCGATCGGCTTTCGCAAGGACACCGAGTTCGAGAACTACATCCTGCCGATCAGCCAGGACTGACCTGTACCGTCCTCTTCGCGGGCACGCCCGCTCCCACAGGTACTGCACAGCCCTTGAGCCTTGTGTGGTACCTGTGGGAGCGGGCGTGCCCGCGAAGAGGCCGGCACAGGCGCACACAGTAACCCCCCGCTACAAACTCTACGGGCAGGTTTCCTACTTGGCCGTATAATGCTTCGACCTGTCATGTGTGAAAATTTACCCACTCACAGGTTAGTCATGCCGACGCCGAGGGCATTGTCGGTCATCGCATGCCCGTATAGGCGGGCAAGAACACAGGTGCTGTACATGGAATTCAACCCGCTGGACTTAATCCTGCATCTCGATGCCTACCTCGATCTGCTGGTCACCAACTACGGCCCCTGGATCTATGCGATCCTGTTTGCTGTGATCTTCTGCGAAACCGGCCTGGTGGTGATGCCGTTCCTGCCGGGCGACTCGTTGCTGTTCATCGCTGGCGCCGTGGCCGCCGGTGGCGGGATGGACCCGGTCCTGCTGGCAGGCCTGCTGATGGCCGCCGCCATCCTCGGCGACAGCACCAACTACATCATCGGCCGCACCACAGGCGAAAAACTGTTCAGCAACCCCAATTCGAAGATCTTCCGCCGCGACTACCTGCAGCGGACCCACGACTTCTATGAACGCCATGGCGGCAAGACCGTAACCATGGCACGCTTCCTGCCGATCCTGCGCACCTTCGCGCCGTTCGTGGCCGGTATCGCGCACATGCACTACCCGCGTTTCCTGGGCTTCAGCGTGGCCGGTTCGTTGCTGTGGGTCGGTGGCCTGGTGACCCTGGGCTACTTCTTCGGCAATGTGCCGTTCATCAAGCAGCACCTGTCGCTGATGGTGGTCGCCATCATCCTGCTATCCCTGGTACCGATGATCCTCGGCCTGCTGCACAGCCGCCTGGGCCGCACCGCCAAGGCCCACTGACAGCAGACATGTGGTCCTTCAGCGCCTGGCGGCGCAAGCGCACACTCGCGCACTACCCGATCGACCCACAGCAATGGCAGGTGATCCGTGATCGCCTGCCGATGCTCGATGGCATCACCGATGCCGAAGACCAGTGGCTGCGCGAAGCCTGCATCCTGTTCCTGCTCGACAAGCACCTGACCACCCTCCCCGGGGTCGAGCTGGACGACGAGCAGCGCCTGTTTCTCGCCGCCCAGGCGCAGCTGCCACTGCTGCACCTGGGCGAGTTGAACTGGTACCAGGGCTTCCACGAGATCATTCTCTACCCCGATGACTTCAAGAGCCCGCAGCGCCACCGCGATGCCACTGGCGTGGAGCACGCGTGGGATGCCGAACACAGCGGCGAAGCCTGGCAGCAGGGGCCGATCATCCTGGCCTGGGCCGGGGTGCTGGCCAGTGGCGGCTGGGAGGCATACAACCTGGTGATACACGAGCTGGCACACAAACTCGACATGCTCAATGGCGATGCCAACGGCCTGCCGCCGCTGCACCCGGGCATGCGCGTGGAAGACTGGGCAGCGGCCATGCAGCAGGCCTACGACGACCTCAACCGCCAGCTCGACGCCGACCCCGATGCTGAAACCGCCATCGACCCCTACGCGGCGGAAAACCCGGCGGAATTCTTCGCCGTCACCAGCGAGTATTTCTTCAGCGCTCCCGACCTGCTGCAGCAGGCTTATCCACAGGTGTACCAGCAGCTGTCGCTGTTCTACCGGCAGAACCCGCTCGAGCGCCTGCTGAAGCTGCAGGCCGGGCATCCGGATTACCGCGAAAGCCACGCCTGATGCGGCCGCACATCCGTGCACACGTGGCATGGCCTGGCGGAATGTGCCTATAATCGCCGCCACTTTTTTGATCAAACACGGGGGCACTGCCCAATGAGCTACAGCAAGATTCCGGCTGGCAAAGACCTGCCGAACGACATCTACGTCGCCATCGAGATCCCGGCCAACCACGCGCCGATCAAGTATGAAATCGACAAGGACAGCGACACCCTGTTCGTCGATCGCTTCATGGCCACCCCGATGTTCTACCCGGCCAACTACGGTTTCATCCCGAACACCCTGGCCGACGACGGTGATCCGCTGGACGTGCTGGTCGTGACCCCATACCCGGTTGCTCCTGGCTCGGTTATCCGTGCCCGTCCGGTCGGCGTGCTGAACATGACCGACGACGGCGGCGGCGACGCCAAGGTTATCGCCGTGCCTCATGACAAGCTGAGCCAGCTGTACGTCGACGTGAAGGAATACACCGACCTGCCAGCCCTGCTGATCCAGCAGATCGAGCACTTCTTCGCGAACTACAAGGATCTGGAGAAGGGCAAGTGGGTCAAGATCGAAGGCTGGGAAGGCGCCGACGCCGCCCGCGCCGCGATCACCAAATCGGTCGCTGCCTACAAAGGCTGATACCGTTTTGCATAAAAAACCCCGCCTCAGCGGGGTTTTTTATGGGTTACGCGGAAGGCAGGTAAAAAATCCTACGCAGCCCTACACCTTCGCCCTACATCCAAGCATTTTTCACACCGTTCATATCAACATCACGTTCATTTCGCTACTGGCAACCGGCCGCTACACTCGGCCTCATGAACAGATCCGGTGACCGACTCAAGGCACTCCTCCGGGAATGTGGCCTGACCCCCTCAGACTTCGCTGCCCAGCGCCGCGTGACGTCGCAGCACATCAACAACTGGTTCACCCGCGGCATCCCGATTGCCCGCCTCGACGAAATGGCCGAGTTGTTCTGTGTGCAGCGCCGCTGGCTGCAAACGGGCGAAGGCCCGAAGCACCCGCATTCGCTTCTGCGCATGTATGCGCCACAGGCAATGCCGATAGACGCATTCGGTGCGTCATCGGACCAACTTGTGCCGCTGGTGCAAGTACCCTTCCACGAGCTGCGCAACGGCCAGCTCATCGCGATCGACGGCCATCACCTGGCAATGCCGGCACCTGCGCTGGAGGCTTTGGCCGTACCCGTGGAGCAAGCCATCTGCATGACCATGCCGGCTGCCAATATGGCGCCGTGGATTCCACGCGATGCCATCCTGGCGATCGACCTAAGCTACACCCGGGTGGTTGATGGCGAGATCTATGCCCTGCTGCACAACGGCAGGCTCAGGGTGAACAGCCTGAGCCTCGGCCACCAAGGCACCCTGTGCCTGCACAGCCACAACCGGCGTGAGGTGGTGGAGCGCTACACACCGTTACAGCGCAAGGCGCAGAAGCTGGAAGTACTAGGCTGGGTGTTCCATTGGTCGCATTACCGCCAGCGACGCCCCGGCTGACACACGCTGTGCCATTTTTTGCTGGGCATACCGCGCCAGCCCTTGTATGCTACGCGGCACATTCAGCCCCGGCCGGCGCAAGCCGCGTTCCAGAGGGCTCGGCGACGCTCCACACGACCGTTTGCCATCTCTTTCAGGCCCTTGCTGGCCACACAGTTAAGGCGGTTGCGACTTACCATAAATTAGTCGGAACCGTCCCCGAGAAGCCGGCCACAAGCCGGCTTTTTAATGCTTCAAAGTCCCGCAAATCAACCCTCCGCGCTACCACCCCATTCCCAGCCCATACTCTAGCCCATACCTTTTCGATAGCTGGTGCAGCCAGCTTTTGAGCATCGTTTTGTAGCAAATGGCAATGTGATGCTACGATCTGCGCCAGCACGCTTAACCGGTCATGACTCTCCAGTACTCAGGCAATGCCTAGGGTGCACGATTGAAATGAAGGATTATCCGGATACATAGGACATCGTATGCAGCCCAGCAAAACAACAGTCATTGGCCTCTTTAATTCTGATTTTCAGTATCAAATTCCGATCTTCCAGCGCGGGTATGTGTGGACGCTCGAAAAGCAAGTTGGCCCACTCTGGACTGATATTCATGACCAGGCTGAGGCGGTATTGGCTCGAAAGGCGGCCTCAGCTGCCAACCCGTCAAATAGCGTGAAGGCCGCCCCCAAGCATTTCTTGGGCTCTATCGTGATGACCCCGGTACCGAGCACATTCGGGCGGGTAGGTGCGTTTGAGGTTATCGATGGCCAGCAACGATCCACTACGTTGCAATTGCTGCTGCTAGCACTGCGTCAGGCTTCGTCTAAGTTGGCAGATAGCCCGATCCCTAAGATGCTGGAGTATCTTGTAAGGAATCGAGGCTCATACTCGCGAGACGAAGACTATTACAAAGTATGGCCAACGCAAGCTGGTCAGGATGAAATACGACGGTTATATGACGCAGAACAAACCATCGAAGATCTCTGCGCTCGTTACCCTGCGAAAGACGGACGTAGAAAAATTGACCGCCCGTTAATGGTCCAGACGTTCCTCTACCTTTATCACGCTTGCTTGAGTTTCATGCGTGGGGTTGACTTGGATGATGAGATTGCGGGCGGCAATGGAAGCACGCATGGCAGCGCTCTCATCGGAAGCATTCGGCGTAGTAACGAAGTACCTATGGTACTCGGTACGCTTCCACTAGACCCTGCGAGAGCTGAAGCTCTATACATGGCATTGCAGGATCAGGTTCAGATCATGACTTTGACTCTGGAAGCCGACGACGATCCTCAGGTGATCTTCGAGACGCTGAACGCACGCGGGGAGCCGCTTCTAGCATCAGATTTAATCCGAAACTTCGTGTTCCTCGAAGCCGCCCGGCAAGGACAACCCGTTCAAGAGTTGTATGCGAAATATTGGAGTCCTTTCGACATCGCTGGCGACGGTAAAACGAATGGAGCGAATGCATACTGGAGGGAGAAGGAGCGGTTAGGCCGCCTTGCCTCGCCCCGACTAGATCTATTCTTCTACAACTATACTATTCTCCGGAGCGAGGAGAGTGTTCTCACAAGCCACGTGTTCCAGTCTTTCAAGGGATGGTGGCAAAAAGGGCACTCACGAAGCCTTGCCGATGAACTCGGTCGGATTGTCCGTGCGAGTAAGCACTTCGAAGAGCTCGTCTCGCCATCGGGAACCGGGTATCTGGCAGAGTTCGCTCGTTTAATCAAATCCCTGGATGTAGGTACTGTCGGCCCGGTCTACCTCGCCCTTCGGGAGCGACTCGAGCCAGATAGCCCTCAACTGAAGCAAGCCTTGGGCGACCTAGCGTCATACCTGACCAGGCGCGCGATATGTGGACTTAGCAGCAAAAGCTATGGCCATTTTTTTCTGCGCGTAGTTCAGGCGATAACGGCTGGCACCCTTGAACCCCAAGACGCTCTTCGACAGACTCTTCTCGCAACAACGAATTTGAGTGAAATCTGGCCGGATGATGAGAGATTCAGTGAATCCTGGCGCTCTTGCCAAGCATACCTGACCCTTCGGCCTGCAAAGACTTGCGGCATCTTACGGGCTTTGGAATACGCAGCTCGAGGAACTCAGCAAGCGAGCAATCATGTGCCTGAGCAGGCCGACCTGACAGTTGAGCATGTCATGCCTCAGAGCTGGAGAAACGTATCCAGTTACCAGGTTGAGGACTCGATGCAACACATTCGGGAGGCAGCGCTGCACAGCTTTGGCAATCTGACTCTGTTGACACAGCCACTTAACAGCATCGTCAGTAACGGGCCGTTTGTAGAGGTGGATGGTGGTACTCCAAAGCTACTGGGAAAACGTTCACAGTTAGGGCAGAGTGCCCTCTTAATCAATACATATTTCCAGCAGCCTGCATGTGTAGTATGGGATGAGGCGGCTATAGCTAGGCGTTCTCGAGCTATGCTGAAGGCCGCTGAGCTTGTGTGGTCACGGCCAGTCGAGGTAGAGGCCACACCTGATAAAGTCGCTTCGGCATTGGCAGGGTATTGAGGTGCACCGTTCGCTTGAGCTCCGGGCTCAACTCAGGCAATTGGCCATAAACTATTCGATTTTTAGCCAGCCACTGATCTCTTCATAGAAGGCTTTTGCCTCCTGTGTCAGTGATTGAAGAGAATAGTCAGGACGGTTTTTTTGTCCTCGTTCAGCCTCGAGCCTTGCGGCGGTGACTGTGTACTCCTTTATGCAGTACGCCGCCCACCAGTGAGCGCTCCGTGGATTCTCTATATGCACCGCAAGGTTTGTATAGCGCTGCCTGTAACCCAGCGCCAGCGCCCTCCTTAGAGCCTCAGAGACTTCTGAAATTCTGACATCCGGAATGCAGAAAGCCCCGTGAATGTGAAGGGGATGATTCTCCGTACTCCCTGTATGGTTGAACTCCAGATTGAAAGCTAGCTCTGACTTGATGCCTAGTTTTGCCAGAGCTCGCTTGATAATCTCGGCGAGATAGTTAGCTGGCCCTCGCGGCGCTGCCAGCGCTGCCTCAGCAGCGTCATGATCTAGCCGGATGGTGATCGTTTTCGCGCCGGGCTTCGTACACAGCAGATGAAGACGGAAGTACTGCTTCATTTCTGGACTAACAAACTTGGCCCAACCTGGAAGCTCACCAGCTCCCTGATAGCTTCTCATCAGGTTCTGAATGAAGTCATCTGATTTCCTGACTGCTTCTAGTTGTTGATGATCATGTTCTGGGTTGAGGTCACTAATAGCTACTACGAGCTCTATGTGCCTTAGGTGGAAGTCAGCCACAAGCCCCGCCCTGCCTGGAGTAGATAGCGATTTTCCGGTCTTTTGTGAGTGGCCGACATTTGCATTTACTCCAGCACCGAGGGGATAAGCCTCGATGGTTGGGCTGTGATTATCATTGCTCATGGCAACCTTCAGATGCCCAGGCTAGGGGCTAATTTTCATTTTTGAGGTACCCTGGATGACGTCAGGGTGTTCCATACTTACACTGATTTCTAAGACTTTGACACTTGCCCGGTCATCATCCGGGCAAGATTAGGTCAGGGCCTTCACTGATGACATCGTCATCATGCTGCTGGATGTGCGCCAGGCGTCTGCTGTCAAGCCAGCGCAATGTCTCCAACTCATCCTCAATGCCTTGAAGATCCCCTTCTAGTTCGGCCTCCTCTAGCCGCTGCTGTGCGCGCATCTCAGCGACGTCTGCATCATCCATGATGTGTATTTTCAACTCCGGGAGCTCTTCAATGTCGAGAGCTTGGTTCAGCTTTTCAAGGGGGAGGGCTCGTCGTGTCACGTCCTGCGTCAGCTTGAGTGCAGTGGATGCTGCTGCAAGCGAGCGGAAGACAATCGGGTTGGTTGGGTCGAGCACTTCAAGAGCATTCGCAAGCTTGGTCCGGATTTGCTGGTTCAGCGCCAGCTCATCAGCCACCAGCGAGGCTGCTGTTTGCTGTACCGCGTCCAAGGAGAATGCTGTGGTGAGCAGTTCTTCCCTGGCTTTCTCGATCAGCGCCTGAGTTCCGGCGCCAGCAACGGCATTGTGTTTTTTGAGGAGACGTTGCGTTGTGCTGACACTGATACACAGGCGCTGTGCAATCCCTGAGACGGTCCAACCCGCCTCTCTTAGTATCACCGCTTGGGCTGCTTGATCCGGCGTCGATTGTTTACCAGCCATTTTCATT
Source organism: Pseudomonas sp. 382 (assembly GCF_002759075.1). Lineage (NCBI taxonomy): Bacteria > Pseudomonadati > Pseudomonadota > Gammaproteobacteria > Pseudomonadales > Pseudomonadaceae > Pseudomonas > Pseudomonas sp. 382. The sequence goes on along the minus strand of NZ_PEMX01000009.1, from coordinate 95,105 downwards.
CCCCTTTTACGGTGACTGAGGGCTTGCTGGCGCAAGCTCTTTTGACAGATGCAATGGATATACCGAATTGAGCAGCCGTTTCCTGAATGGTTGCCGAGTTCGCTGCCCGCCATGCGCTAACAGCCAGATCATCGACTTTTTTAGGTGCGCCCAGCTTCTGCCCCAAAGCCCTGGCTCGCTCGATGCCGGCCATTTGTCGGGCCTTGATGTTGGAGCGCTCTAACTCCGCAACGGCAGCAAGCATGGTCAGCATGGCTTTTCCGATTGGGCTGGAAAGGTCAAATCCCTCTCGCATCGAAACGACGGCCACGCCTTTAGACTTGAGAGCCTCCACCGTTTCGAGCACGTCGATGGTGTCCCGGCCAAGACGGTCGATAGCAGAGACGATAAGGGTGTCGCCTTTTCTCGCGAACTTGAAAAGCTCCGCAAAGCCGGGACGCTGTAGGGCCTTGATAGCGCCGCTGGTAGCTTCATCTGCGAACCAATGCTCGACATTGTGAAGTTGTGAAATCGAGTGACGCTGAGCATCTGTGCTTTGATCTTCGGTACTGACCCGAACGTAAGCGAGAATGGTCATAGTTGCGGCGCCCTTGCTGGCTCATAATCATGGCTCAAAATATAAGGCATGGCTCAGATTAATTCAACATATCTGAGCCATACCGAAGGCCATATTTTTCGTGCCCGAGCGCGGCCGATTCGGCTGGCTCAGAAAGTACACCTTCCGAGCCGGATACAGGGGCCTTTTATCTTGCTCCCCTGACGGTATCTCTCAGTCGAGCGATTGAGTTCAACGTCCTGAAAACCTGCCGGCCGAAAGCCGAAAGATCCCCCCCTTGGACCGACATTACCTGAACGCCCCTTTTTTGGAGCGCTTCAAGAGCCTGAAGAAATGCACGGACAGAGCTGCCTAAGCATTCATTTGCGTACACGATCACGGTGTCGCCCTTTCGGGCGAGCTTGAATAATTCGCTGAACCCAGGCAGCTCAAGGATAGATGTCGATTCGCCGAGTTCTACATCTTTGAACCAGCGCTCAACACGGTGTGCCGCCGCGATTTCGTTACGCTGAGCGTCCCCACTTGGGTGAGTAGCAGTAGCACGGACATAGGCAAAAATCGTCATACGGCGCCCCCAACTGAAACTGAAAGGCGGGTAAGCGTTCCAGCAAGACGATCCGCTACCCACCTTTCGACCTCCAATGAATCCCACCCGACAGCTCTAGAGCCAATCGGCACGGCTTTAGGGAAGAGGCCTCGACTCATCAGGCTGTAAATATGCGCGCGCTTGAACCCAGTTCGCATTTCGACCTCAGGACGACGAAGGATGCGGCGCTGGGCGTGGCTATCAATCAGGTTTCTTTCCATTACTTTGCTCCATGGCGCTTAGTGGCGCTGTGTGGGTGACAGGGAGCAAAGTAATGTGCCGAAGACGGGATGTGCCCTATTAGGGTGAGGCAAAACCCTAACAGGGGATATCAGGGCTGTTTTGCCGAGACAGCGAGCTTGAGGTGCTTGACTATCGTGTCTTCGCCCGGAACCCAAAGCCCCAGCCTTGAAGCGCCCGTCTCGATGATTCCGGCGGCCTTGTATGGCTCGGTTAGGTCGATAGAGTTCATCTGAGCAAGCACAGCGATTAATGCCAGGAGACTTCGCCTTTCTCGAACGTCTAAAGCCTCGTTTCTAGAGGGTCCTGTGATCGTATCCGCCAGCGCCTGTATATCCGTCGTTTTGAAACGAATCTTGCGACGACTATCTGCAACCACAGCGTCCCACACACATCTAGACTCCTCGTAATCATCGGGATCAGTGGAAAAGACCGGCCCCACAAGGCTTAGCTGAACCGCACCTGTTCCGAGCGCCCCCCTCAAATCAGAAGCATTAAGGATCTTTTGATAACCCGCTCCAAACACCTCCTGCGGTTTTTCTTCGAGTGATGCGACTTGGGTATTCCCTCGGATGCCGCCAGCTTGGTAGTAGGCGCTACATTTGCCCTCCTCACACAGACTGAAGAGGTCCTCTTCCGAAATGGGCTCCCCAGTGATGTTGCACAGATTCCCCAGCGCCTGATCTATTGAAAGCCACTGAAGCAACTGATGGTCACGTCTCACTCTTCATTCTCCAACATGCTACGCCTGTCTACCAAATTCACCTTGGATGACATTATCAGAGGGAGAGCTAAGCGCGTATCTCGCCCAGTCGGCCATCAGATCACGCCTCTTCTCAAGAAAATTTGTGCGCGAGTAAGCCCCTTCCGTCTGGTCCCGCTCATCGTGCGCTAGGGCCATCTCGCAAATTTCACGAGGGTAGCTCGTGCGCTCGGCGGCCCAATCCCGGAACGTTGAACGAAACCCATGGCGAGTGATGTCATCATGATTGAGCCCATGCAGAAGATTGCGAACTGCATTGGCATGCATCACCCCACTTTTACCACGGCCTGGGAAGAGGTACGGGCTGTCTTCGACGCGTGGAATCTTGCTCAACAACTCGACCACCGGAGCGGCAAGGGGGATAACGAACTCCTTTCGCATTTTCATGCGCTCAGCTGAAAGCGACCACGTGCGCGCCCCTAAATCGAATTCATCCCATCGAGCGAACCCCACCATTCGGGCACGTGCTCCGGTCAGGATCAAAAGCTGGGCAGCAAACGAGGGCAAGGTGTCAACCATTTGAAGTTCAGCCATCAGAGCCGGTAGAGCCTGCCACTGCATGGCTGCGAAATGTGTGCGCTTCCTTGCCACTTTCTTGGCGTCTCTGGATAGCAGATTGTCCAAGTGCCCACGCCAGCGAGCCGGATTCTCACCTTCGCGCAATCCTCGGGCCTTGGCGGCATCTAAAAGCTGCTCGATCTGCCCTCTGACCTCATCAGCCGTGCGCGGTTTGGAGCTCCAGATGGGTTTGAGCACTCCAAGGACCTGCTCAACGGCAATCTGACTTGCCGGCAAGCTTCCAATGCTGGGGAATGCATAACGCTCCATCTTGGAGAGCCAGCCCTTACGCCACTTCTCCGACCAACCTCCACCATGAGCCTTGATGTAATCAGCAACCAGCTTTTCAAAGGTGACTGACTTGGCTGCGTTGGCGAGCCGAGCGTCCCGCTCAGCCTCTCGCTCCAGTTCCCGCTCATGCAAAGGGTCCATTCCGTGTGCGATCTGCTTCCGCGCATCAGCTGCCTTTACGCGAGCGCTTTGCAAGCTGACGTCAGGGAATGAACCTAAGCCCATGTCCCGGAGTTTGCCGCCTGAGCGATACCGAAAAATCCATCCGCCACCACCCGCAGTAGTGATCCTGAAATACAGACCTTGACCATCGTTGGTCATACCTGGCTTTCGCTCTTTGAGCAGCTTGTTAACACCCACAACCGTCAGCTTCGTCACACCACCTCCGCCCAGCCCATACATTAGCCCATACAATTAGCCGCAGCTCTTGATGGTAACCATTGGCAATCAGTGGACGGATACTAGGCTCAAAACCCTGTAATTACTAGCCAAAAACACAAGTAGCTAGACCTCATCAGAATTTTACAGAACATTAAAAAGCCGGCCACAAGCCGGCTTTTTAATGCCCTTTTTTTGTATGCCGACAGTTGTGCAGCGCCTATCAGATCGAGCGCCGCCCGCGCGGCGCATCGCGGGCAAGCCCGCTCCCACAAGTGCTCACCTCACTCGAATACCGTGGTGTTCCTGTAGGGCTTGCCCCGCGTAGAGGCCGGGACAGGTCAACCTTTCACACACACCACCTGCCGCAGCGTGTGCACCACTTCCACCAACTCGCTCTGTGCCTTCATCACCGCATCGATGTCGTTGTACGCCATCGGAATTTCGTCGATCACGTCCTTGTCCTTGCGGCACTCCACATGGGCCGTGGCCCGCCGCTGGTCTTCCACGGTGAATTGGCTTTTGGCCTTGGTCCGGCTCATCACCCTGCCCGCTCCATGGCTGCAGGAGCAGAACGATTCCTCGTTGCCCAGCCCCCGCACGATGAAGCTCCTGGCGCCCATGGAGCCAGGAATGATGCCCAACTGCCCTTTCTGCGCCGACACCGCGCCCTTGCGCGTGACCAGCACCTCGCGGCCGAAATGCTGCTCGCGCTGCACATAGTTGTGGTGGCAGTTGACCGCCTCCAGGCTTGCCTCGAACGGCTTGCCCAGCACCTTGCGGGTGGCCGCGATCACCGCCAGCATCATCAGTTCACGGTTGCGCCGGGCAAAGTCCTGCGCCCATTCCACCGCCTCGACATAGTCGGCGAAATGGCGGCTGCCCTCCTCGAAGTAGGCCAGGTCCTTGTCCGGCAGGTTGGCCAGGTGCTGGCGCATGTCGGCCTGGGCCAGTTCGATGAACAGGTTGCCGATGGCATTGCCGACACCGCGCGAGCCGCTGTGCAGCATGAACCAGACCCGGTCGGCCTCGTCCAGGCACACCTCGATGAAGTGGTTACCGCCGCCCAGGGTGCCAAGGTGGTGGCGGTTGTTGGTCTTTTCCAGGCGCGGATACTTGTCGGTGATGGCCTTGAAACGCCCGGCGAGCTGGCCCCAGGCTTTGTCTGCCAGGCCCGGCACGTTGTCCCAGGCACCTTGGTCGCGTTTGCCGAAGGTCTTGCCGTGGGGCACCGCCTGCTCGATGGCGCCGCGTAGGCGGTGCAGGTTGTCCGGCAGGTCACGCGCCTGCAGCGAGGTACGCGCCGCGATCATGCCGCAGCCAATGTCGACGCCCACCGCGGCGGGGATGATCGCGCCGACCGTGGGGATCACGCTGCCAATGGTCGAGCCCTTGCCCAGGTGCACATCCGGCATCACCGCCAGGTGCTTGAAGATGAACGGCATCTTCGCTGTATTGAGCAGTTGCCGACGGGCGTCGTCTTCGACCGGCACGCCGTCGGTCCACAGTTTGACCGGCTTGCCACCGGCGACCTGGAGAATGTCCATGGGGCTGTTCCTGTTGAGCCATGCCTGCATGATACCGCCGAAGGTCTTGGAACAGCGGCTTGCCAGCAAGGTGGCACAGTGCTGTATGCTTGGCCGGTCTTCAGGGCGGGGTGAAAGTCCCCACCGGCGGTAAATCGAAAGATGAGCCCGCGAGCGCCCCGGCCATGCCGGGGGTCAGCAGATCTGGTGCGACTCCAGAGCCGACGGTCATAGTCCGGATGAAAGAAGGCGTCAGGCAGGGGCCATTCGGGCGCCCCTGCGCGCGCATTTTGTTCGCCCCGAGACGTTCATCGATCAATCACGAGGAGCGTTTCATGTCCCCTTTGCTGCAAAAACAATTTCCCAATGTCTCCGCCGCCATCGCCGCCTTCCAGGCCGGGCGCCCTGTGCTGCTGCTCGACGATGACGACCGCGAGGACGAAGCCGATATCGTCGCCGCTGCCGAGAACCTGTCGCTGCAGACCATGGCCATGATGATCCGCGATTGCAGCGGCATCGTCTGCCTGTGCCTGGACGAAGCCACTGTCGACGCCCTGCAGCTGGCGCCGATGGTGCAGAACAACCAGGCCCGTCACGGCACCGGCTTCACCGTCACCATCGAGGCAGCCGAAGGCGTGAGCACCGGCGTTTCCGCCCAGGACCGCATCACCACCATCGAAGCGGCGCTGCGTTCGACCGCCGAGCAACGCCATATCGTCAGCCCGGGCCATGTATTCCCGCTGCGCGCGCGCGATGGGGGTGTGCTGACCCGTCGCGGGCATACCGAAGGCTCGGTGGACCTGGCGCGCCTGGCCGGTCTGCGCCCGGCGGCGGTGCTGTGCGAACTGATGAATCCCGATGGCAGCATGGCGCAGGGTGAGCAGGTGGCGGTGTATGCGCGGCAGTACAACCTGCCGGTGCTGACCATCGAGGAACTGGCGCGGTGCCGTGAGGCCATGGTGCAACTCGAGGCCGAGCCAGCCTGATCCCTGTGGGAGCGGCCTTGTGTCGCGAAAGGGCCGCACAGCGGCCCCAGAATTTCAGCGTAAATGCAGAAATTGCGGGGCTGCTTCGCAGCCCTTTCGCGACACAAGGCCGCTCCCACAAATTTGCGCGTTAACTGATCAGCTAGTCGGATGTTTGCTCCCCCCGCCCCGCTCTGCTAACGTCGCGCCGTTCTGACCCGCCACCGAGACTGTCGCCATGGCCCGCAAAAAAGCCTCCATCGATTTCGAACAATCCCTCGCCGACCTGCAAGCCCTGGTCGAGCGCCTGGAGAACGGCGAACTGTCGCTGGAAGACTCGCTGGCCGCGTTCGAGCAAGGCATCGCCCTGACCCGCGACTGCCAGGGCGCCCTGGCCCAGGCCGAACAGAAAGTGCAGATCCTGCTGGAACGTGACGGCGAACTGGCCGCGCAGCCGTTCGATGCGGAGCCAGAGGCATGATCACTGCTTACCAGGCCAGCTGCCAGGCCCGTGTCGACGCCGCCCTCGAACCGCTGTTCGTCGCCCCGACCAGGGAGCTGGAGCGGCTTTACGCCGCCATGCGCTACAGCGTGATGAACGGCGGCAAGCGCGTGCGCCCGCTGCTCGCCTATGCCGCCTGCGAAGCCCTTGGCGCGCCAGCCGAGCAAGCCAACGGGGCGGCCTGTGCGGTGGAACTGATCCACGCCTATTCGCTGGTGCATGACGACCTGCCGGCCATGGACGACGACGACTTGCGCCGTGGCCAGCCGACTACCCACAAGGCCTTCGACGAAGCCTGCGCGATTCTTGCCGGTGACGGTTTGCAGAGCCTGGCGTTCAGCGCCCTGCTCGACCCAACCCTGAGCCCGCAAGCCGACAGCACCCGCCTGGCCATGGTCCAGGCCCTGGCCAAGGCCGCAGGCCCTGCGGGCATGGTCGGCGGCCAGGCCATCGACCTCGGCTCGGTCGGCCTGAAGCTGGACCAGCAGGCCCTGGAATTCATGCACCGGCACAAGACCGGCGCCCTGATCGAAGCCAGTGTGCGCCTCGGCGCCCTGGCCAGTGCCCGCGCCGAGCAGGCACAACTGGATGCCCTGCAGACTTATGCACAGGCCATCGGCCTGGCCTTCCAGGTGCAAGACGATATCCTCGACGTGGAAAGCGACACCGCCACCCTGGGCAAGCGCCAGGGGGCTGACATCGCCCGTGACAAACCGACCTACCCGGCCCTGCTGGGGCTGGAAGCCGCCAAGGCCTACGCAATCGAACTGCGCGACCAGGCGCTGGTCGCACTGCAAGGGTTTGGCGAAAATGCCGAGCCGCTGCGGGCGTTGGCACGCTATATCGTCGAGCGCCGTCACTGATTGAGTGGGGCCGCTTTGCGGCCCTTCGCGGGCAGGCCCGCTCCCACACGGACTTCACTGGCCGTGAATACAGTGGTAATCCTGGGGGAGCGGGCTTGCCCGCGAAGGGCTGCAAAGCAGCCCCAGCAGCACCCGCATGAATGGGCAGCTTTTCCCACAATGGGGTAAACTGCCGCCTCTTCACACACCTATAACGACTCGCCTGATGCCCACGACGTTTCAAGAGATCCCCCGCGAACGCCCGGTCACGCCGTTGCTCGACCGCGCTGACACGCCTGCCGGCCTGCGCCGGCTGGCTGAAGCCGACCTGGAGACCCTGGCCGACGAATTGCGCCAGGAGTTGCTCTACACCGTTGGTCAGACCGGTGGGCATTTCGGCGCCGGCCTGGGCGTCATCGAGCTGACGATCGCCCTGCACTACGTCTTCGACACCCCGGACGACCGGCTGGTGTGGGACGTTGGCCACCAGGCCTACCCGCACAAGATCCTTACCGGGCGCCGCAAGCGCATGCTCAGCCTGCGCCAGAAGGACGGCATCGCCGCCTTCCCGCGCCGCAGCGAGAGCGAGTACGACACCTTCGGCGTCGGCCACTCCAGCACCTCGATCAGTGCCGCGCTGGGCATGGCCATCGCCGCCCGCCTGCAGAACAGCGCACGCAAGTCGATCGCCGTGATCGGCGACGGCGCCCTCACTGCCGGCATGGCCTTCGAAGCGTTGAACCACGCTCAGGAAGTCAACGCCGACATGCTGGTGATCCTCAACGACAACGACATGTCGATTTCGCGCAATGTCGGCGGCCTGTCCAACTACCTGGCCAAGATCCTCTCCAGCCGCACCTACGCGAGCATGCGCGAGGGCAGCAAGAAGGTGCTGTCGCGCCTGCCCGGTGCCTGGGAAATCGCCCGTCGCACCGAGGAATACGCCAAGGGCATGCTGGTGCCGGGCACGCTGTTCGAAGAGCTGGGCTGGAACTACATCGGCCCGATCGACGGCCATGACCTGCCGACCATGATCGCCACCCTGCGCAACATGCGTGACCTCAAAGGCCCGCAGTTCCTCCACGTGGTGACCAAGAAAGGCAAGGGCTTCGCCCCCGCCGAGGTCGATCCGATCGGCTACCACGCCATCACCAAGCTCGAACCCGCCGACAAGCCGGCTGCGCCGAAAAAGGTCAGCGGGCCGAAGTACTCTGCGGTGTTCGGCCAGTGGCTGTGCGACATGGCCGCCGCCGACAACCGCCTGGTGGGCATCACCCCAGCGATGAAGGAAGGCTCCGACCTGGTCGATTTCAGCGAACGCTTCCCCGAGCGCTACTTCGACGTGGCGATCGCCGAACAGCACGCGGTGACCCTGGCCGCAGGCATGGCCTGCGAAGGCAGCAAGCCAGTGGTGGCGATCTACTCCACCTTCCTGCAGCGCGGCTACGACCAACTGATCCACGACGTAGCGGTGCAGAACCTCGATGTGCTGTTCGCCATCGACCGTGCCGGCCTGGTCGGCGAAGACGGCCCGACCCACGCCGGCGCCTACGACCTGTCGTACCTGCGCTGCATCCCTGGCATGCTGGTGATGACCCCGAGCGACGAGAACGAGCTGCGCAAGATGCTCAGCACCGGCCACCTGTACAACGGCCCTGCCGCTGTGCGCTACCCGCGTGGCACCGGCCCGAATGCACCGATCAGTGGTGACCTCGAACCGTTGGAGATCGGCAAGGGCGTGGTTCGCCGGCAAGGTGAAAAGGTTGCCCTGCTGGTCTTCGGCGTGCAGTTGGCCGAAGCCCAGCAGGTTGCCGAGCAGATCAACGCCACCGTGGTCGACATGCGCTTCGTCAAACCGCTGGACGAGGCCCTGGTGCTGGAACTGGCTGCCAGCCATGAGCTGCTGGCAACCATCGAAGAAAACAGCATCATGGGGGGCGCCGGGGCTGCCGTGGGCGAGTTCCTGGCCCGTGAGGGCGTGGTCAAGCCGCTGCTGCATCTGGGGCTGCCGGACATCTATGTCGAGCATGCCAAGCCGGCGCAGATGCTGGCCGAGTGTGGGCTGGATGCTGCTGGCATCGAGGCTTCCGTCAAGGCTCGAATGGCCAAGCTCGGCCTTTAGGACCTATTCGCGGGCACGCCCGCTCCCACAGAGAGCTCACCGCCCTCAAGGCCGGTGATGCCCATGTGGGAGCGGGCATGCCCGCGAATGCTTTGGAACTGCCAATGAAAAATGCCGCCTGTGCTGCGCTACTCTGCGCCCCCACGATCCTGCTGGCCGCCGAGCGCGACGACGCCCTCAAACTCCCCGACACCCTGATCAGCGCCAACCGCCAGGTCGAATCGCGCACCGCCACCAGCGCCGCCAACACCGTCTTCACCCGCGCCGACATCGACCGCCTGCAACCCAGCAGCGTGACCGACCTGCTCACCCGCGTGCCCGGCTTGCAAGTCGCGCCCACCGGAGGCCGCGGCAGCCTGCCTGGCATCTTCATCCGCGGCACCAAGGCCGCCCAGAGCCTGGTGCTGGTCGATGGCGTGCGTATCGCCAATGCCACCTCCGGCGACAGCGGCCTGCAATTTCTCGATGTCGACCAGATCGAACGCGTCGAAGTGCTGCGCGGTTCGCGCTCGGCGGTGTATGGCAGCGATGCCATCGGCGGGGTGATCCAGATCTTCACCCGCCGCAGCAGCGGCCCTGGCCTGCAACCCCGCCTGCGCCTGGCGGCAGGCAGCAACCAGACGTTCCAGCGCAGCCTGGGGCTGTCCGGCGGTGACGATGCTACCCGTTTCAACCTCGGCGCCAGCCTCGATGAAACCGCTGGCATCGACTCGACCGGCCCGTCGTTTGCCAGCGACGGCGACCACGACGCCTACCGCGACAAGTCGCTCACCCTGAGCCTGAGCCATACTTTCGACGAGCGCTTCGAAGCCGGCCTGAACCTGCTCGACAGCCGCGGCCGCAGCGAATACGACAACCCGTTCGGCCGCTTCGACCCGGTCACTTTCGAAAGCTTCGGGCAAAAGCCCTACACCGACTTCAGCGTCAGCAGTCTGGGCAGCTATCTTGACGCTCAGCTCAACGATGCCTGGCATTTGCGCCTGGAGCTCGCCCACAGCGAAAACCGTGACGACAAGCGCGACAAGCTGAGCGACGATCGTTTCGTGTTCAACACTTACCGTGACCAGATCACCTGGCAGAACGACCTGAAGCTGGCCGAGCAACACAACCTGCTGCTGGGCGGTGACTGGTACGAAGACCGCGTGCACGGCAGCACCGACTTCAGCGAAGACAGCCGCTGGAACCGTGCGGCCTTCATCCAGCACCGCTACAGCGGTGAAGACTTCTCCACCGAGCTGGGTGTACGGCACGACGAGAACCAGCAGTTCGGCGGCCAGACCACCTGGAGTGGCAGCCTCACCATACCGCTGAATGCCCGCAATGACGTGCTGCTGTCCTATAGCGAAGGCTTCCGCGCCCCGACGTTCAACGACTTGTACTACCCGCAGTACAGCAACCCGAACCTCAAGCCCGAGCGTTCGAAGAGCTATGAAGTGCAGTGGCGCAGCCAGCTGACCCATGACAGCCGGCTGGAGACCTCGCTGTACCGCACCGACCTGCGCGACGCGATCATCTTCGGCCAGGACTCGATTCCGCAAAACGTCGCCTCGGCGCGTATCAACGGCCTGGAGATGGCACTGGACCAGCAATGGGGCGAATGGCGCAGCCAGCTTGGCCTGGCGCTGATCGACCCACGTGACCGCGACAGTGGCCATACCCTCGCCCGCCGCGCCCGCCGCACCTTGAGCCTGGACCTGGATCGCCAGTTCGAACGTTTAAACGTAGGCGCCAGCTGGCAGGCCGTGAGCGCCAGCTACGACGACGAAGCCAACCGCAATCGACTCGGCGGCTACGGCTTGCTGGGCCTGCGTGCAGGCTGGCTGGCAAGCGAGGAACTGAAGCTGGAAGTGAAGCTGGATAACCTGCTGGACAAGGACTACAGCCGGGCGCTGTACAGCTTCGATGGGGCCAGCTACGGCTACCGCGAAGAAGGCCGCACTGCGCTGTTCAGCATCACCTGGACGCCGGCACTCTAGCCGCCAGCAGCGCGCACAAGCGGGCGGTGGCTTCGATCATCTGCCCGCTGGGCCGCTCCAGGCCTTTGTCCGGCACCACCAGCAAGCCCTCGCCGGCCACCGCGCTCAGCCGCGGCCAGGCCTTCCAGCTCGCCAGCTGCGCCTTGTCACCCGCCAGGATCACCTGCGGGTCACGCATCAGCACCGACTCGACATTCACCTGCGGTGCCGGCTGGCTCAGATCGGCAAAGACATTGCGCGCCCCACACACCGCCAAGGCATCGCTGACCACCTGCCGCCCGCCCAGGGTGTACAGCGGCCGATCCCACACCTGGTAGAACACCCGCAACGGCTGCTCGCGCCGGTATTGCTGGCGCAGCTGCCGCAGGCGCTCGCGCAACGCCTGCACGTAGGGCCTGCCTTGCTCGCCCCGCCCGACACGCACGGCAATTGCCTCGATCTGCTCGATCAGCTGATTCAGGTCGTGGGGTTCGGCGCTGTAGGTGGCAATGCCCAAGCGCTTGAGCTGGTCGCGCTGGGCGGGTGCCACGCTACTGGGCCAGAGCAGCAGCAGGTCAGGCTTGAGACTGAGCAGGGTTTCCATGTCCAGCTGGCCCTGGCGCCCGACCGAAGGCAGCCGTTGCAGCGCCTGCGGTCGCTCGCCGCCGTCAAGCACACCCACCAGCAGGTCATCGGCGTGCAGTTCGAGCATGATTTCGCTCATCGACGGCGCGAGGCTGACCACGCGCAAAGGCTCGCCGGCCCTTGCGCCAAGGGCCAGCAATGCCAGCAGGCAGAGCAGGATGCGCATCAGCCCAGCTGACGCGGAATGCGGTAGAGGTAGAGCAGCACCACGGTGGACAGCGCGAGGAGGATCTGCGGCACCGCCTCCAGCCCGACCAGCACCGACAGCGCAGCGACCCAGGCCGGGAAGCAGGCAAACAGCATGGCCATGCGCCGCACCCGCGCCAGGATGATCCAGGCGGCGGGCTCTTCAGCCGTGCCCAGCACCTTCGAGGTGGCGATCAGTGCCCGCTTGTAGGCGCCGAAACGCGGCAGGCTGAGGAACATGGTCGCGGCACCGGCGATGAACAGCGGCATCGCCAGCACCGGGATCAGTGCTTCGCCGCCGCCAAAGGCCCAGGCCATGACCGGCAGCGGCACCAGGCCAACCGCCAGGTACTGCCACCAGGCCAGCGCCAGGCGCCGCTTGACCTCGCCACGAGTCACGCCTGGGGCGCCTCGCCCTGGTGTTCATTACCCAGCATGTGGCCAAGCTTGCCGGCCTTGGTCGCCAGGTAGTAGCGGTTGTGCGGGTTGTGCCCGGTGTGCAGAGGCACGCGCTCGGCGACCTTGATACCCATGTCGGTCAGCGCTTTGACCTTGCGCGGGTTGTTGGTCATCAGGCGCAGCGATTTCACACCCAGGTGCTCGAGCATCGGCAGGCACATGGCGTAGTCGCGCTGGTCCGCGGCAAAGCCCAGGCGCTCGTTGGCCTCGACGGTGTCGGCACCACCATCCTGCAGCTCATAGGCACGGATCTTGTTCAGAAGGCCGATGCCGCGGCCTTCCTGACGCAGGTACAGCAGCACGCCACGGCCTTCACGGGCGATCGCCTGCAGCGCGGCTTCCAGCTGCGAACCGCAGTCGCAGCGCTGGCTGAACAGGGCATCGCCGGTCAGGCACTCGGAGTGCAGGCGCCCCAGCACCGGCTCGCCGTCGGCGATATCACCCAGGCTGAGCACGACGTGCTCACGGCCAGTGGCTTCGTCGAGGAAGCCATGCATGGTGAAGATCGCAAAGGGAGTCGGGAGTTTCGAGGCGGCAACAAAGACGACGGGCACGTTGTGCTCCTGGATTAAGTAGGAAATTTCTCGTGAGCCGATTGTATCAGCAGGTCGCTGCGTGTGCGCTCGTTGAATACCGTGGCTTAAGATCGAAAAGTTCGATGCTTAGTCGGGGGCTGGCACTCGCCTGGGCCTTACACGACCCCTGTGGGAGCGGGCGTGCCCGCGAACACCGGCAGCGCCGGTGCCATCCACCGCGTCGCCTGCTTCGCGGGCATGCCCGCTCCCACAGGAGGCCGCGCAGGCCATGAAACAGTGGTCTTACTGTGGCTTGCTGTCCGCCGTGAAGGGATACGGCTGCTTCCAGTGCTCGAAGATCGGCTTCAGCTCGCCGCTGTGCACCAGCTCGGCCATGCGTTTGTCGAACAGGTCGCACAGGGCTTTGGCGTGCTCGTTTCTGGAGAACGCCAGGTACAGCGGCAATTCGGCCACATGGGTGCTGCGAAAACGCTCCGGCTGCGAGGCCTGCCCGAGCACATAGTCGACTTCGGTCTGCGCATCGATGTAGAAATCCACCCGCTCATGCTCAAGCATCGGCAGGATGCCTTCGCGGCGCTGGATTTCGCGGAAGTTGTGCGCATTGGGCAGGTAACTGCCGTAGTCATAGCCGCGCACCCAGGCCAGGCGGTACTGGCCGACGGTGGCTAAGGTCGGCACCGGCTTGCTGGCCAGGCCCAGGGCGTAGATGTGGTCCATATCGAAATGCCAGCGCGGATACAGGTTGTCGTCGTTCTCTTCCTTGTACGACCCGACCCAGGCATCGGCCTCGCCACGCTTGACCAGGCCGACCGCGCGGCTGTACGGCGCACTCTGGGCCACCACCTTGACCCCGGCAGGCTCGAACACCTTGCGCAGCACATCCCAGGCCACACCGCTGCCATCGGCATTGGTGTAGTCGATCCACTCTTCGCTGACCAGGTGAATCTGCTTCGGTAACGCATCGGCCGCCACCGCCCAAGGGGCAAGGCTCAGCATCATTGCCAGCAGCACAGTCCTTATGGCCATCGAAACGCTCCCTGCTTCAGCCTACCGCCCACACCAGAATCTGCATGCCCAGCCAGGCAAATACACCGGCCAGGATATCGTCGAGCATGATCCCGACACCCCCGTGCACATGGCGATCGATCCAGCGAATCGGCCATGGCTTGAGGATGTCGAAGAAGCGGAACATCAGGAACCCCGCGAGAAGCCACTGCCACCCTTCCGGCACCAGCCACAGGGTGATCCACATGCCGACCATTTCGTCCCAGACAATGCCTTCATGGTCGTGCACACGCAAGTCGTTGGCGACCTTGCCGCACAGCCAGAAGCCGAACAGCATGGTCACGCCCAGCAACAGCCAGTAGCCCCAGTCAGGCAGCATCTGCCACAGCGGGATGAACGGGATCGCTACCATCGAGCCCCAGGTGCCGGGGGCCTTGGGCAGGGTGCCGGAGCCGAAGCCGAAAGCGATGAAGTGCCACGGGTTGCGCCAGACCGATGGCGGAACGAACTCCGCAGGCACCTGGTTGGGGTGGTCGGTCACGGTGTCTCCCTAAAGTGTTGATAGCCCCGTTGAACCGGGGTGATGTCCTGGCCCTGCGGGTCGCGCAGGGTCACGCCCTGGCCTTCGAGCACGCGGCCGATGACATGCAACTCGGCGAAACCGAGGTCGGTCAGCGGCGCGAGCGCCGCAGGTGGCAGGGTGAAGGCCAGTACGTAGTCGTCGCCGCCGGTCAGCGCTGCCCGCCGGGCCGCATCATGGCCAAGGAAGGCTTCCAATGCAGGAGACACTGGCACCTGCATCAGGTTCACCTCGAGTGCGACCCCGGACGCCTTGGCAATATGCCCGCAGTCGGCGAGCAGGCCATCGGAAATATCCAACGCCGCCGTGGCCCGGCCGCGCAGCAGCTGGCCCAGGTGGAGCTGAGGCATCGGCGACCAGTAGTGCTGGAGCAGCGGCTCGGCCAGCTCCGCCGGTGCCTCGCGCTCACCCAGGACCAGCGGCAACGCCCCTGCCGCCTTGCCCAGCGAACCACCTACACACAGCAGATCGCCCGGCCGCGCGCCGCTGCGGCGCAACGCCTGGCCGGCCGGCACGCGGCCGAACACGGTGACGGTGATGCTCAGCGGGCCGCGGGTGGTATCCCCACCGATCAAGCTCATGCGGCAACGCTGGGCCATGCGGCTGAGGCCGTCGGCATAAGCCGCCAGCCAGTCGGGGCCGACATCAGGCAGGGTCAGGGCAAGGGTAAAGCCGATCGCCGTCGCGCCCATGGCTGCCAGGTCACTGGCCGCCACAGCCAACGAGCGCTGGCCAAGCAGCAGCGGATCGCAGACAGCAGGGAAATGCACCCCGGCGACCAGGGTGTCGGTCGACACCGCCAGTTGTTCACCGGGTGGAAGGTCCAGCAGGGCACAGTCGTCGCCGATACCCAGGGCCACGCCCTCACCGCCCTGCGCACAAGGCGCGGCGGCGAAGTAATGGTTGATCAGCTCGAACTCACCCATGGGCCGGCAGCGCCAGGATCAGCGCTTGTTCGCCTTTACTTCTGCTTCACGCAGGGCCGGGGCGAGCTTGTCCAGCACACCGTTGACGAACTTGTGGCCATCAGTGGCGCCGAAGACCTTGGCCAGTTCCACGCCTTCGTTGATCACCACGCGGTACGGAACGTCGACGCGCTTGATCAGTTCCCAGGTGGACAGGCGCAACACTGCCAACTCGACCGGGTCGAGTTCTTCCAGGGCGATGGCCATGCAAGGCACCAGCGCCTTGTCGATTTCGCCCTTGATCGCCGGGACCCCGTGGAGGATCTCGCGGAAATAGGCACCGTCGACATCGGTAAAATCGTTATCGACCCGGAACTGCGCTTCGATCTCGTTCAGCGAATGCTGGGCCATGTGCCACTGATACAGGGCCTGGGTCGCGAGCTTGCGGGCTTCGCGGCGCTTGGCGCTTTTCGAGGGCTTGCCGGCATCCGCAGGTTTTGGATCGCGCGGGTTGAAACGATCGCTTTCGTCGCTAATCACTTGGCCTCCAACTGCGCCAGCAGGCTGACCATTTCCAGAGCGGACAGGGCAGCTTCACCGCCTTTGTTGCCAGCCTTGGTGCCGGAGCGTTCGATGGCTTGTTCGATGGAGTCGACGGTCAGAACGCCGAAGGCCACCGGTACGCCGAACTCCATGGACACCTGGGCCAGGCCCTTGGTGCATTCGCCCGCCACGTATTCGAAGTGCGGGGTACCGCCACGGATCACGGCGCCCAGGGCGATGATCGCGTCGTATTCGCCTTGCTGGGCGACTTTCTGTGCCACCAGCGGGATTTCGAAGGCGCCCGGGGCACGGATGATGGTGATGTCGCTTTCGCTGACACCGTGGCGTACCAGGGTATCAACGGCGCCGCTTACCAGGCTTTCGACAACGAAGCTGTTGAAGCGGCCAACCACCAAAGCATAGCGACCTTTGGGGGCGATGAAGGTACCTTCGATGGTCTTCAGGGTCATTCCGATATTCTCATCTTCAAGAGCGAGGCCGCTTACAAGCGGCCTCGACAGGGGTCTGGACTCGAGCTTAAGGGCGTCAATGCCGCCTCAAGTCACTCGGAGGGCACGTATTCTACAACTTCCAGATCGAATCCGGATATCGCATTGAACTTCATCGGCGAACTCATCAGGCGCATCTTGCGCACGCCAAGGTCGCGCAGGATCTGCGAACCGGCACCGACGGTGCTGTAGGTGGTCGGCGCCTTGGTCGGTGCTTCACCCGCACTTTCGCGGATGTGCGCCAGCAGCACGTCACCGTCCAGCGGGTGGCCCAGCAGCAGCACCACGCCGCTGCCCGCCTCGGCCACCGCGGCCATGGCCGCGCGCAGGCTCCAGCGGCCAGGCTGCTTGACCAGCAGCAGGTCGCGCAGTGGGTCCATGTTGTGCACGCGCACCAAGGTCGGCTCTTCGGCGCAGATATTGCCCAGGGTCAGGGCCATGTGCACGTCGCCTTCCACCGAGTCACGGTAGGTGACCAGGTTGAACTCGCCCAGCTCGCTCTCGATCGGCTGCTCGGAGACGCGCTGCACGGTGCGTTCGTGGATCATGCGGTAGTGGATCAGGTCGGCGATGGTGCCGATCTTCAGGCCGTGCTCGGCGGCGAACACTTCCAGTTCGGCGCGACGCGACATGGTGCCATCGTCGTTCATCACTTCGCAGATCACGCCGCTCGGCTCGAAGCCGGCCATGCGCGCCAGGTCGCAAGCCGCTTCGGTATGGCCGGCGCGGGCCAGGGTGCCACCTGGCTGGGCCATCAGCGGGAAGATGTGGCCTGGGCTGACGATGTCTTCGGCCTTGGCGTCCTTGGCAGCGGCCGCCTGCACGGTGCGCGCACGGTCAGCGGCGGAGATGCCGGTGGTGACGCCCTCGGCGGCTTCGATCGACACGGTGAACTTGGTGCCGAAGCCCGAACCGTTGCGCGGCGCCATCAGTGGCAGCTTCAGGGTTTCGCAGCGCTCGCGGGTCATCGGCATGCAGATCAGGCCCCGGGCGTGCTTGGCCATGAAGTTGATGTGCTCAGGCAGGCAGCACTCGGCCGCCATGATGATGTCGCCTTCGTTCTCGCGGTCTTCGTCATCCATGAGGATGACCATTTTGCCCTGGCGGATGTCTTCGACCAGTTCTTCGATGCTGTTGAGCGCCACTCGGCACCCCCTTCTCAATCAGGATTTCAAGAAGCCGTTGGCGGCCAGGAAGCTTTCGGTGATGCCACTGCCCTTGCTCGGTTCGGCAGCCTTGTCGCCCAGCAGCAGACGCTCCAGGTAACGGGCCAGCAGGTCGACCTCAAGGTTTACCCGACGCCCTGCGCGGTAGTCGGCCATGATGGTTTCGGACAGGGTGTGCGGGACAATGGTCAGCTCGAATTCGGCGCCATTGACCTCGTTGACCGTCAGGCTGGTGCCGTCGACGGTGATCGAACCCTTGTGGGCGATGTACTTGGCCAGCTCCTTGGGCGCACGCACGCGGAACTGGATGGCGCGGGCGTTATCGCTGCGCGAGATGATTTCGCCGACGCCGTCGACGTGGCCGCTGACCAGGTGGCCGCCCAGGCGGGTGGTCGGGGTCAGGGCTTTTTCCAGGTTGACCTTGCTGCCGCTCTTGAGGTCGATGAACGCGGTGCGCTTGAGGGTCTCGACACTGACGTCGGCCCAGAACCCGTTGCCCGGCAGCTCGACGGCGGTCAGGCACACGCCGTTGACGGCAATGCTGTCGCCGAGCTTGACGTCACCCAGGTCGAGCTTGCCGGTTTCGACGTAGACGCGCACGTCACCGCCCTTGGGGGTCAGGCTGCGGATGGTGCCGATGGATTCGATGATGCCGGTGAACATGGGGACTTCCTCAGAAACGGGTCGCGCGGGGCAAGCCCGGCATTATACGCCGGGCGCCGGCAGAGGGATGGCCGTGACCCGCCAGTCATCGCCCACTGCGCGCATTTCGGTGATTTTCAGCCGTGGTGCCTGGCTCATCTTCTGCAGCGGCCAGTCCAGCAACGGCCGGGCCTGGGAACCGAGGAATGTGCCGGCGACGAACAGCTGGTATTCGTCAATCAGGCCCAGCTGGGCAAAGGCGCCGACCAGGCTGGCACCGGCCTCCAGGAGGACCTCATTGACGCCGCGGGCGGCCAGCGCCTGCAGCAGCGCCGGCAAGTCTACCTGGCCATTGTCGCCCGGCAGGCTGAGCAGTTCATGGCCGGCAGCGGCATAGCGCACGTCATCTGCGACGGCAGTGACCACCAGCGCCGGGCCGGCCTGGAAGAACGGCGCGTCCAGCGGCAAACGCAGGCGACCGTCGACCAAAACGCGCAACGGCGTGCGGCTCAGTGCCAGGGCGGTGGTTTCGGCGTCCAGCCCCAGTTCGTTGCCCCGCACGGTCATCCGCGCGTTATCGGCCAGCACGCTGGCCGCACTGGTCAGCACCACACTGGAACGGGCGCGCAGGCGCTGCACTGCCGAGCGGGCAGCCGGCCCGGTGATCCACTGGCTTTCGCCGCTGGCCATGGCGGTGCGGCCATCCAGGCTCATGGCCAGCTTGGCGCGGACGAATGGCAGGCCGTGTTCCATGCGTTTGAGGAAGCCAGGGTTGAGGGCGCGGGCTTCGGTTTCGAGCACGCCGCTGGCCACGACGATGCCGGCTTCTGCCAGGCGCCGCAGGCCTTGCCCTGCGACTTGCGGATTGGGGTCCTGCATGGCCGCGACCACCCGGGCTACGCCAGCCTTGACCAGCGCCTCTGCGCACGGCGGCGTGCGGCCATGGTGGCTGCACGGCTCCAGGGTC
Organism: Pseudomonas sp. 382; assembly: GCF_002759075.1. Taxonomy (NCBI): domain Bacteria; kingdom Pseudomonadati; phylum Pseudomonadota; class Gammaproteobacteria; order Pseudomonadales; family Pseudomonadaceae; genus Pseudomonas; species Pseudomonas sp. 382. The sequence goes on along the minus strand of NZ_PEMX01000009.1, from coordinate 75,678 downwards.
ACGTAGGCGCAGGCACCACGGGCCAGTTCGCCGGCCTGACGCAGGGCATGCACTTCGGCATGCGGCTCGCCGGCACGCACGTGCCAGCCTTCACCGACCACCTCGCCATCGCGGACGATCACGCAACCCACTCGCGGGTTGGGGTGGGTGGTGTACACACCCTTGCGCGCCAGCTCCAGCGCGCGGGCCATGTAATGGGCGTCGAGGATCGCGGTCTGGCTGGGCATGCTCACTCTTTGGCCGGCTCGCGGGCCAGGCGGTCGATTTCTTCGCGGAATTCGTCGAGGTCCTGGAAGCGCCGGTACACCGAGGCAAAGCGGATATAAGCCACTTCGTCGAGCTTGCGCAGCTCGGCCATGACCATTTCGCCTACCACCAGGGACTTGACCTCGCGCTCGCCAGTGGCGCGCAGGCGGCTCTTGATATGCGCCAGCGCCGCTTCCAGGCGCTCGATGCTGACCGGGCGCTTCTCCAGCGCTCGCTGCATGCCGGCACGCAGCTTCTCTTCATCGAAAGGCTGGCGCGTGCCGTCTTGCTTGATCAGCCGGGGCAGCACCAGCTCGGCGGTTTCGAAGGTGGTGAAGCGCTCGCCGCAGGCGACGCATTCACGCCGGCGGCGCACCTGTTCGCCCTCGGCGACCAGACGCGAGTCGATGACCTTGGTGTCGTTGGCACCGCAAAAGGGACAGTGCATGGTGGCAGGCAACAAAAAAAGGGAGGGCCATGGTAGCGCATTGCACTGGCAAGACAAGCCAAAGGGGTTAACATCCATACAATTCTGCCCGTGAAGGACCCACCCATGCATCTTCGTGCGCTCGTCGTGCTGTGCTGCGCTTCCCTGCTCGCCGCCTGCGGCAGTGACCGCCCCAAGCCTGAAGCAGCCCCCGCACCAGCAGTGGCCAAGGTGGCGAAAAACGCCGAACCGCTTGGGCCGCTGCCGGCCTATCAGCGTGAATTGAGCGGCACCTTGCTGGAAATCCCCGCCGGCGCCGACGTCGAGCTGGCGCTGCTGGTCATCGACGACCGCGACCGCCCGCAACAGCTTTTGGCCAGCAGCAACCTGACCGGCACCGGCCAGGCCCTGCCGTATCACTTGCGTTTCAACCCCGAGGCCTTCCCGGCCGGCGCCCGCGTCGAGCTGCGCGGCCGCGCCAGCAGCTCCGGCCAGTTGATCATGCATCTGGCCCCCGTGCGGATCCTCCAGGCCCAGACCCAGGCCACCGGCCCGCTGCGCTTCGAGAAGATGCCGTAAGTGGCGCCGCTTGCCCTGCAACAGGCCCTCAGCGGCCTGATCGGTGAAGCGCGGCTGGTCGTCAGCCATCTGCCAGAGTGCGAGCTGAAGCTGTGGCTGATCGATGATCAGAACATGGACCGCGCCTTCAGCAGCGAAGAAACCCGGCGCATCCTCGAAGAACCACCGTACTGGAGCTTCTGCTGGGCCAGCGGCCTGGCCATGGCCCGCTACCTGGCGGCGCACCCCGAGTGGGTCGCCGGCAAGCGCGTGCTGGACTTCGGAGCCGGCTCCGGCATAGCCGGGATCGCGGCAGCCCGGGCCGGGGCGCTGGAAGTGGTCGCCTGTGACCTTGACTTGCTGGCCTTGGAAGCCTGCCGTGCCAACGCCATGCTCAACCATGTCGAGCTGGGCTACAGCAGCGATTTTTTCGCCGAAGCCGACCGCTTCGACCTGATCCTGGTCGCCGACGTGCTCTACGACCGCGCCAACCTGCCGCTGCTCGATGCCTTCCTTGGCCGAGGCCGCCAGGCACTGGTGGCCGACTCACGTGTCCGTGATTTCAGCCACCCGCTGTACCAGCAGCTTGGCGTGCTGGACGCCTTGACCCTGCCAGACCTGGCCGAACCGCACGAATTCCGCCGGGTCAGCCTGTACCATGCCAGCCGCGAGCCTTTATAGTGGTGCCATTCACGGATTTGCGAGAGTCGCGATGAGCCAGGACACCCCATATATCTTCGATGCCACCGATGCCACCTTCCAGCAACTGGTGATCGAGAACTCCTTCCACAAGCCGGTGCTGGTGGACTTCTGGGCCGAGTGGTGCGCGCCGTGCAAGGCGCTGATGCCGCTGCTGGCAAAGATCGCCGAGGGTTACCAGGGCGAACTGCTGCTGGCCAAGATCAACTGCGACGTCGAGCAGCAGGTAGTCGCCCAATTCGGCATCCGCAGCCTGCCGACCGTGGTGCTGTTCAAGGATGGCCAGCCGGTTGACGGCTTTGCCGGTGCGCAGCCGGAGTCGGCGATCCGCGCCATGCTCGAGCCGCATGTGCAGATGCCCGCCGCACCGACTGCTTCGCCGTTGGAGCAGGCCAAGGCGCTGTTTGCCGAAAGCCGTTTTGCCGAGGCCGAGGCTGCGCTGCAAGCACTGTTGGGCGAAGACAACAGCAATGCCGAGGCATTGATCCTGTATGCCCGCTGCCTGGCCGAACGTGGCGAACTGGGCGAGGCCCAAGTGGTGCTGGATGCGGTCAAGACCGACGAGCACAAGGCGGCACTGGCCGGTGCCAAGGCCCAGCTGACCTTCCTGCGCCAGGCCGCCAGCCTGCCGGAAGTTGCCGACCTGAAGAGCCGCCTGGCGCAGAACCCGCAGGATGACGAGGCGGCTTACCAGCTGAGCGTTCAGCAGTTGTCGCGCCAGCAGTACGAGGCGGCGCTGGACGGGTTGCTGAAGCTGTTCCAGCGCAATCGTGGATATGAGAACGGGTTGCCGCAGAAGGCGATGCTGCAGGTGTTCGAACTGCTGGGCAGTGATCATCCGCTGGTGAGCGTATACCGCCGTCGATTGTCTTCGGCGATGTTCTGAATTTGAAATTGCCGGGGCCGCTTTGCGGCCCTTTCGCGACACAAGGCCGCTCCTACAAGGGCACGCGGTCTCGTGTAGGAGCGGCCTTGTGTCGCGAAAGGGCTGCAGAGCAGCCCCAGAAAGAACCTCACCCCACCCAGTGATACACCGGCGCATCCACGCCACTTTCCACCTTCACCTCACTGCTGTGCCGCAAGCGCACCAGCAACCGCTTGCCCGCCGCCGTACTGCCGGCCAGCCCTTCCAGCCGGTCGAGCAACTCCGGCCCGCTCATCTGCCCTGCCAGGCGCAGCACCTCACGAGCGGCATGCCACTGCCCATCATCCTGGCGCGGTGCTGCTGCCACGGCTACCGCCTCAGCCACTGGCACCTCGATCTGCCGCCCCAATTGCGCCCACTCCTGCGGCTCCAGCTCGATGGTCAGGTCCACCGGCCAGTCACCAATCTGTCCACGAATTCTCACGATGCGTTCCTTGAGCTCAAGTCAATGCAGCCATGCTACCGCAACATGAAACCTGCGCCACGCAGGCTGGCGGCGCCAAGAAAAGTTGTTATAACATAACCCAATCTTCCAGCCCGCTCCCGGAGTCGTTCATGCGTCGTCTGCTGCTCGCCCTGCCCTTCGCCCTGCTGCACCTGGCCGTGGCCCACGCCCACGACGAACATGACCACGATCACGCCCACGGTACCCTCGGCGCCCACGAGCATGGTGTGGCCAGGCTCAACGCCGTGCTCGACGGCAACACCCTGGAGCTGGAGCTGGACAGCCCGGCGATGAACCTGGTCGGCTTCGAGCACATGGCCAGCAGCGATGCCGACAAGGCCAAGGTTGCCGCGGTGCGCCAGCAGCTCGAACAACCCCTGAAGCTGTTTGCCCTGGCCTCGTCCGCCGGCTGCAAGGAAGACCAGCAAGAACTGGAAAGCCCGCTGTTCGGCGACGCGGCCAAGGCTGACGACGACGGTGATGAACACGAGAAGGGCCACGTGCACAGCGACATCAATGCCCACTATCAGCTGACCTGCGCCACCCCGGAAAAGCTCACCCAGATCGACCTCGCCCCGCTGTACAAAGCCTTCCCGGCCACGCAGAAGATCAATGTGCAACTGATTGGCCCGAACGGCCAGAAAGGCGTCGAAACTTCGCCCGCAAAGGCTGTGGTTGCATTCTGAAATGAGCCAGGCGTTGATTGAACTGCAAGGTCTGGTGTTCGCCTGGCCCGGCCAGGCGCCGCTGCTGGATATCCCGGCATTCCGCCTGGAGGCCGGCGAAGCGCTGTTTCTCAAGGGCCCCAGCGGCAGTGGCAAGACCACCCTGCTGGGCCTGCTCGGCGGGGTCAACCAGCCGGGACAGGGGCGTATCCAGCTGCTCGGCCAGGACCTCGCCCTGCTCGGCCAGGGGGCACGTGACCGCTTCCGGGTCGACCACACTGGCTACATCTTCCAGCAGTTCAACCTGCTGCCGTTCCTCTCGGTGCGCGAGAATGTCGAGCTACCCTGCCGCTTCTCGCGCAGCCGCGCCGAACGGGCCATCCAGCGCCACGGCAGCGTCGACCAGGCCGCCAGCGAGCTGCTTGCGCACCTGGGCCTGGGGGACCCGACGCTGCTCGCACGGCGTGCCGACAGCCTGTCGATCGGCCAGCAGCAGCGCGTTGCGGCTGCTCGCGCACTGATCGGCCAGCCGGAACTGGTGATCGCCGACGAGCCGACCTCGGCACTGGATGCCGACACCCGTGAGGCCTTCATCCGCCTGCTGTTCGACGAATGCCGCGCGGCCGGTTCCAGCCTGCTGTTCGTCAGCCATGACCAGAGCCTGGCACCGCTGTTCGACCGTCACCTGTCCCTGGCCGAACTCAACCACGCCGCCAAGCCCCGGGAGGCCTGATGTACCTGCTCCGCCTAGCCCTGGCCAGCCTGGCCAACCGCCGTTTCACCGCCTTCCTCACCGCCTTCGCCATCGCCCTGTCGGTATGCCTGCTGCTGGCGGTCGAACGGGTGCGCACCGAAGCGCGCGCCAGCTTCGCCAGCACCATCAGCGGCACCGACCTGATCGTCGGTGCCCGCTCGGGGTCGGTGAACCTGCTGCTGTACTCGGTGTTCCGCATCGGCAACGCCACCAACAACATCCGCTGGGACAGCTACCAGCACTACGCCCAGGACCCACGGGTCAAGTGGGCGATCCCGATTTCGCTGGGCGATTCGCACCGTGGCTACCGGGTCATGGGGACCACCACCGATTACTTCAGCCACTACCAGTACGGCCGCAAGCAGCATCTGCAGCTGAGCCAGGGCCGTGAATTCGCCAGCGACCCGTTCGAAGTGGTACTCGGCGCCGAAGTGGCCGACGCGCTGCACTACAAGCTTGGCGACAAGCTGGTACTGGCGCACGGTGTCGCCGCGATCAGCCTGGTCAAGCATGACGACAAGCCGTTCACCGTGGTCGGCGTGCTCAAGCGCACCGGCACGCCGGTCGACCGCACCCTGCACATCAGCCTCGGCGGCATGGAGGCCATCCACATCGACTGGCACAACGGCGTGCCGGCTCGTGGTGCCGGGCGCATCAGTGCCGAACAGGCGCGGACCATGGACCTGCAGCCAGCGGCCATCACCGCGTTCATGCTCGGCCTGAACAACAAGATCGCCACCTTCAGCCTGCAGCGCGAGATCAACGAGTATCGCAACGAGCCGCTGCTGGCGATCCTGCCTGGGGTGGCCTTGCAGGAGCTGTGGAGCCTGATGGGCACTGCCGAGCAGGCGTTGTTCGTGGTCTCGTTGTTCGTGGTGCTGACCGGCCTGATCGGCATGCTCACGGCGATTCTCACCAGCCTCAACGAACGCCGCCGGGAAATGGCGATCCTGCGTTCAGTCGGCGCGCGGCCATGGCATATCGCCGGGCTGCTGGTGCTGGAAGCGTTAGCCCTGGCCGTCACCGGCATCGCAGCGGGGCTGGGTTTGCTGTACGCGGGCATCGCCCTGGCCCAGGGCTACGTTCAGGCCAACTACGGGCTGTATCTGCCTCTGGCCTTGCCCAGCGCACATGAATGGACATTGCTGGCCATCATCCTTGGCGCTGCGCTGCTGATGGGCAGCGTACCGGCCTGGCGTGCCTATCGGCAGTCGCTGGCCGATGGCCTGTCCATTCACCTCTGAGTCCGTGCAATGATCCAGCACCTCACTGCCATTTTCGCGGGTAAACCCGCTCCCACAAGGTTCTGCGCAGGCCTCAACTCTTGCAGAGGGGCCGCGAACAGGCGAGCACTGCAGATAGGGTTGATCCTGCTGCTGACAGTGTCGATGCCCTTGTGGGCCGCCGAACCCAAAGAGCTGGATTGGCCTGCGCTGATCCCCGAAGGCGCGCCGGTCATCCCGCCACAACTGGCACCGCTGCACGACATGTCGCAGTTGAGCGATGCGCTGTCGGCCGAGTCGGCCCCAGCTGCACGCCAGCAGGCACCTGATGCCCCAGTGGTGAAAAGCCTCGACGGCCAGCAGGTCAAGATCCCGGGCTACATCGTGCCGCTGGAGGTGAGCGAAGAGGGGCGCACCACAGAGTTTTTGCTGGTGCCCTACTACGGCGCCTGCATCCATGTGCCACCGCCGCCGTCGAATCAGATCGTGCATGTTTTCAGCGAAATGGGTGTGCGCGTGGAGGACCTCTATCAGCCCTACTGGATCGAGGGAAAGATGCAGGTTAGAGCCTCCAGCAGCGAATTGGCCGACGCCGGATACCAGATGGAAGCGGAGAAAATATACGCTTATGTTCTCAAGTGAGAACTGTGTCGGATTCATGACGACGCTTCTTTGAGCTGGGTCAAACATTCCGTTTAGCCAGCTCCGTACCATTGGACTACTCGATTACTCACGTCCTTTGGGAGCTTCCATGAACAAGTCCTTGCTCGGCGCCTCGCTTGTGGCCCTTGCGCTCACCGCCCCTGTTGCCCACGCCCACCAGGCGGGTGATGTCATCGTCCGCGCCGGTGCCATCACCACTGCGCCGAACGAAAACAGCGGCGACCTGAAATTCGACGGCAACAAGGTATCGGGCACCAAGGCGACCCTGGACAGCGACACCCAGCTGGGCCTGACCTTCGCCTACATGCTCACCGACCACATCGGCCTGGAGCTGCTGGCCGCGACCCCGTTCAAGCACAGCGTAGGCGTCAAGGGCCTGGGCGGCGGGCTGGACGGCAAGCTGGCCGACATCAAGCAACTGCCACCGACCCTGTCCGTGCAGTACTACCCGATGGAGCCCAACTCCAAGTTCCAGCCCTACGCTGGCGTCGGCATCAACTACACCCTGTTCTTCGATGAAGACCTGACCAGCGAGCGCAAGCAACAGGGCTTCAGCAACCTCAAGCTGCAGGATTCGGTGGGTATCGCCGGCCAGTTGGGCATGGACTACATGATCACCGACAACCTGCTGGTGAACGCCTCGGTCTGGTATGTCGACATCGACACCAAGGCCAGCGTCAACGGCCCGACCGCCTTGGGCTACAGCAAGACCAAGGTCGACGTCGATGTCGACCCATGGGTGTACATGGTCGGCCTTGGCTACAAGTTCTGACCTGCACACGGCAGGGCGGCTTCGGTCGCCCTTTCTCGTTGCCCCCAAGACCAGTACCCCAGTGCCAACCCACTGATCACCATCCCCAGCCCGCATACTGCGGTCCAGCCCCAGCGCGCATACACCCAGCTCGCCAGCACTGCGCCCAGGCCGCTACCAATCGAGTAGCAACACATGTAGGCGCCGATCAAGCGGCTGGCCATCGCCCCACGCCCCGCCAGCAGCAGGCTCTGGTTGGTGACATGCACCGCCTGCACGGCGAAATCCAGCATCAGCACACCCAGCACGAACAAAGTCAGCGATTGGCCGACGAAGGCCGTCGGCAGCCATGACAGCGTCAACAACGCCAGCGCCAGGCCGGTGGTGCGCTCGCCCAACCCTCGATCAGCCAGACGCCCGGCCCGCGACGCCGCCAAGGTGCCGGCGATACCTGCCAGGCCGAACAGGCCGATCTCGGTATGGCTGAGCGCAAGCGCGGGTGCACTCAGGGGCAGCACCATGGCACTCCACAGCACGCTGAACGCAGCGAAGATCAGCAGGCCGAGCAACCCACGCCGGCGCAGCAGACTGTCGTGGCGATACAAGGCGTACAAAGAGCCAATCAGTTGCAGGTAGCCAGGTCGTTGCGCGGGTAACCGACTCGCTGGCAGCCAGCGCCAGAGCACCACGGCCATCAGCATGAGCAGTGCCGCCGCCACGAAGTACACACTGCGCCATCCGGCCAGGTCGGCGAGTGCTCCGGAGACCAGACGCGCCAGCAGGATGCCCAGCACGATCCCGCTGGTGACCGTGCCCACCGCCTGGCCCTGACTGGCTGGGGTGGCGAGGGTGGCGGCGTGGGCGACCATCACCTGCACCATGACCGCCATCAGCCCGACCAGGGCCAAGGCTGCCAGCAGAACCAGCCAGTCCTGCGCCAGGCCAACACCGACCAGGGCCAAAGCGGCAACCAGCAACTGCACCAGCAGCAGGCGCTTGCGCTCGATCAGATCGCCCAGCGGTACGATCAGGATCAGCCCAAGGGCATAACCCGCCTGGGTCGCACCGACTACCCAACCGATCTGTCGCTGCGCCACCCCCAGGTCACTGGCGATCGACTCGAGCAGAGGCTGGGCGAAATAGACCGTGGCTACTGCCATGGCGCAGGTGGCGGCAAGCAACAGGGTTATCCAGCGATTCATCGGGCTGACTCCTACGCACCTGGTTTCAAATTGAAACCACATGATGGATATTTAGCAAATGTGGTTTTAATCTGCAACCAGGTGAATCATGCAGGTGCTGCCAATGCTCGATGAAGTGAATGCTCAATGCCCTGTGGCCCGGGCGCTGGAAGTGCTGGGTGACCGCTGGGCGCTGATGATCCTGCGTGATGCCTTCGATGGCCTGCGCCGTTTCAGCGAGTTCCAGAAGAACCTGGGGCTGGCGAAGAACATCCTGGCGTCACGGCTGAAATGGCTGGTGGAGAGTGGGCTGCTGGCTTTGCAGCCGGCGTCGGATGGCAGCGCCTACAAGGAATATGTGCTGACCGAGAAAGGGCGCTCGGTGTTTCCGATCGTGGTGGGGTTGCGCCAGTGGGGGGAGCGGTTTCTGTTCGAGGCGGGGGAAGTGCGGTCGGAGCTGGTGGACAGTGCCAAGGGGCGGCCAGTCGGGATTCTGCAGGTGCGGGCCGAAGATGGCAGACTGCTCGCGGCGGAGGATTGCCTACGCAAGGTTGTGCGGCATACGTGAGCTGGGGCTGCTTCGCAGCCCTTTCGCGACACAAGGCCGCTCCTACCACAGACCGAGATCCCTTGTAGGAGCGGCCTTGTGTCGCGAAAGGGCCGCAAAGCGGCCCCAGCTATCTCAAGCCTTGCCGAGTAGCTTGGCCAAGGCCTCGACCATCGGGGTCGGCTGCGGGAATGCAAAACGCGCCAGCAAGCGTTGGTTGTCCGCCCGCGAATGGCGAATATCACCGGAGCGCGCCTGGCCGTAACTGATCGCTGGCAGGCTGCCCACCACCTGCTCCAGCGCCTTGAGCATCTGGTTCAGCGAAGTGGCCTGGTTGAGGCCAACGTTCACCGCGCCCTCTTCCACCTGCGGCTGCTCCAGCGCCTGCACCATCACCTGCACCAGGTCGCCGACGTAGAGGAAGTCCCGGGTCTGCTCGCCATCACCGAACACGGTGATGGGCAAGCCTTGGGCCGCCCGCTCGCTGAAGATGCTGATCACCCCCGAATACGGCGAGGAAGGGTCCTGGCGCGGGCCGAAGATGTTGAAGAAGCGGAATATCACCGGCTCCAGGCCATGCTGACGGCGGTAGAAATCCAGGTACTGCTCGCTGGCCAGCTTGTCCACGGCATAGGGCGTCAGCGGCGCCTTGGGCGTGTCCTCGGCAATCGACTCGCCTTCACCATTGTTGCCATAAACCGCTGCGCTCGATGCAAAAAGCACGCGGCGCACGCCATGCACGCGCATGGCCTCGGCCACATTGAGGGTGCCAATGAAGTTGCTCTGGTGGGTCTTCACCGGATCTTCGACCGAGGCCTGCACCGACGCCACCGCGGCCAGGTGGACCACGGCAGCGCAACCGGCGGCGGCACGCTGAACCAGCGCGGCGTCGGCCACATCGCCTTCGATCAGTTCGAGGCGCGGGTTATCCAGTTGCAGGTTATCGCGCTTGCCGGTGGAAAGGTCGTCGAGAATACGTACGGCGTAGCCCTTGGCCAGCAACGCATCGCACAGGTGGGAGCCAATGAAGCCGGCGCCGCCGGTGATCAGGATGGGGGCATCAGCCATGGCGGTAGAATCGATCCAATAGTGGCGGCAAGCCAGCGCGCCAGGCACGCGGCTTGATGCCGAAGGTGTGAAGAATTTTCTTGCAGGCCAGTACCGCGTGCTGCGGCTCCTCGCTGGCATCCGGCCGTGCGGCATGGGCCTGCGCGGTCGGGGCCTGCACGGCCAGCTGACGGTACTGCCCGGCCTCGCTGAGGATTGCCTGGCCCAGTGCCAGCGGCGTGGTCGCCTCGTTACCGGCGTAGTGGTAGGTGCCCCACAGCGGCGCGCTGCAATCGAGCTGCTTGAGCACCGACAGGATCACCCGCGCGGCGTCGTCGACCGGAGTCGGGTTGCCGCGGCGGTCATCGGCCAGCAGCAGTTCCTGGGATTGCTCGGCGCGGGTCAGGAAGCGGCCCAAGGCACCGTCAATGCTTTCGTCCAGCAACCAGCCGAAGCGCAGCAGCACATGCTGCGGGCACGCCGCACGCACGCTCTGCTCGATACGCCACAAGGCCTGGCCCCGCTGGCCCAAGGGGACCGGTTCGTCCTTTTCGCTGTAGGCCGTGGCCCGCGAACCGTCGAACACCCGGTAGCTGGAAGGCTGTACCAGGGTGATCTGGTGGTGCTGGCACAACTCCGCCAGCCGCTCTACCGCCCGCTCCTGCTGGGCCAGGCGCTGGTCGCTGACCGACTCGGCCTGGAACCAGTCGAAGTAATAGGCCAGGTTGACCAGGGCATCGGGGCGATGATCGTCAAGCAGCTGAGTGAGGCTGGCCGGGGCCCAGCCGTTCTCCGGCGGGCGCGGTGCCAGAAATGCGATGTCCTCCTCGGCCCCGAGACGAATCAGCGCTTGCCCGAGGGCATTGCCACCACCCAACAGCATCAGGCGCATACGCATAGAGTCAGCAGATCCGAACAGGTTGATAGAAGGAAAGGAGCCATTTTGCGGTTTCCGGGCGGGGAAGTCCAACCCTAGGGTGCGCCGCTACTAATGCGCCTCGGAGCCACCACCTCGCAGGAATATTCCTACACCTTCGAGTAGCCAAGTCCTGCATCCAACATCAAAAAAAGTTGCCTAAATAGCTCCCGTATCTTTGAAAGTTTCACAGAATCCCTACAGGCAAGGACAAAACAATGGCTGCGGGCTATAGCGAAGAATTACACGATGTTGCTCACTTCAACTTCGAGCCAGATCAAGCTCGTAGACTGGATGAAGCGTGCCTTCGTGTGGCCGCTGAGGGGGGGCCTGATGCTTCAGGCACTGCAGCGTTATCCAGACACTATGCTGAGCGGCTGAAACAGGAGATCACAGCTCGACAGCAGAGACTTCTTGATGCATTCACATCCGGCCAGGTTTGCGCAATTGAGTTCTGCAACATGCTGCCATTGTCCAGTGACCCACTCCCTGATGTAATGCCGCCACATGAGAACCTCAACACTGCGCCCGCTATTATTTATCTGGCGTCCAGACATCAGATTCTGCTGAGTCTCGTCGGATACCAATCCTTCGCATTTGATATCGATAACGAGGGGAGACAAACGCGTCTTGTGGGTAACTTCAAAGGTGGTGGAAAGGTCCCGCTTGTTGAGGAAAAACAAGACCGAACGGCCGAATTGAGCTCCCATGCAGGCGTCAGCCTTGGCCCCCATACAGAACCCCCTTACAACTGTTCGGTCAAGGCTGAAGACGAACACTCACCAGCACCGAGCGCACTTATCCTGACCGCAAGATGGAACCCTCAGCGCGAGCCGACACGGTTAACACCCATGCGCGGAGCCATCAGAAGACTGAACGGTATCGAGGCACTTGCGCTCACATCACGCTCGTTTCGCTTCAGCCGAAGCGAATGCTTCATCAAGGACGACAGCCCGCCTCCTCGTGCAAGTTCCATATTGCAGTTCGACAGAATGGAAGGGTTTGCCTTGCGCTACAGCACTTACCGCTACTCGTTGGACTCAGAGGCTTCAATCCCTGCGCAGCACGCACTTAAGGCATTAGCGGGATTAGTCAGCGAAATAGAAGCCAAAGTATTTGTGCTGGACTCAAGCTCAGCGCTTTTGATCAACAACAGCCAGGCCCTGCATTCTCGGGACACCATTCTTGATAACAGGAGGCTTCTGGTTCGGCTGTTTGCATATGCACCTCACGCGGAGCCTCTGGTACTTCAATCAGACCCACTCGTCGTTCGCGGATAAGACGGAATAACAAATATGGAAATCGAAACTTCAACTTTGTTGATCCTTGCCGCCACTGCATTGCTGGCAGGCTTCTTCGACGCCATCGCAGGCGGCGGTGGTTTACTCACGCTTCCGGCGTTATTCATTGCTGGAGTCGATCCGCTGGCGGCAATGGCTACCAACAAGTTCCAGGCCTCCTCGGCCAGTTCTTCAGCAGTCTGGGCGTTCGCCCGCAAGCGAATGATCCAATGGCGAACAGACTGGCCAATGGCTTTGCTGTCATTCGCAGGTGGTGTTGCAGGCGCCTTGTCGATCAGCTTGCTCGACAGAGCGGTCCTGGAAGCAATTGTGCCGCTCTTGCTGATAGCGGTCGCTGCTTATTTTGCACTCAGCCCCAAGCTTGAGGACCAGGACCGTAAGCGGCGGCTGTCGTATTTGTGCTTCGCGCTCGTGGTAGCGCCAGGCATTGGTTTCTATGACGGTATTTTTGGCCCGGGTACCGGTTCATTCTTCATGGTCGCCTTCACGTTGCTGCTGGGGCAGCACCTCATGCAGGCAATCTGCAGCAGCAAACTGCTCAATGCATCCTGCAACCTTGGAGCGTTGTCAGTATTTGCCTTCGGTGGGGCCATCATTTGGCCTTTGGCGCTGGCCATGGCAGCCTGCGCCATCCTCGGTGCTCAACTCGGCGCTCGTTGCGCCCTCTACTTCGGGCCGCAACTGATCAAACCACTGTTGATCACGGTGTGTTGCCTGATGGCGACGAAGTTGCTGCTGGGTGACGGTCATCCGGTAGGTGAATGGCTGCGCGCTTACACAGCGCTGCACTAAATATTTCACTCAATCTCGAACAAGCTGTTACGCAACGGCCCAACACTCAACCGCTCACGCACATCGTCATCGATCCGTGGATCATCCGGCTGGTACAACCTCACCTGCCGATAGGCATTGATGCGGTTGATCTCCTCCCCCAGGTACTCCCACACCACGCGGGTGCAGGCCGGGTTGCGCCGATCGCCGCTGGAGACCCCGGCCTTCAGGCCGTTCAGGCGCGTGATGCGGCTCTTGAAGCTGGGGATCAGGATGGTCTGGCTCATCTCGTTGAAGGTCAATGATTCGTAGTCGACCAGGAACATCCGGTCCTGCAACTGGAACGCCGCGCCCAGGTAGCGGCAACGCACCTCGGCATGTGGGTCGGTGGCACTGGAGCGCTCCTGGCGTTCCTGGCGCTCGAACAAATAGCGGCCACGCTCCTCCCACAGGTGCACCAACGAAACCAGGATGGTGCCCGGGACGGACATGCAGTTGGAGTATTCCAGGTAGTAGCCGCAATAACGCGACAGATTACCCGCGTGATCGTGCAGCGGGCGGAACAGTTCGCTGATCGGGTCACCGCTCTGCTCGGCCGGTGTCGATGCACGGGCACCGATAAGGCGGCTGAACTGCTCAGGCGGCAAGTTCAGCTCGTAATCTTCAACGCCGAAGAAATCACCGATGCGCTTGAGGTTGTAAGCCGTCGGACGGCTCTGCCCGCTCAGGTACTTGTTGAATTGCGCGCGGTTTATCGACAGCTGGCGGCAAACTTCGGAGATAGAGCGGTAATGGCTGCACGCCAGTTTGAGGTTGGTAGCGAAATGATCGCTCATGCTTAGGGGCTCGGGTGACGCGATTGACGCCAGTGTAGCATCAAGTCGCACCAAATTAGAGCAAGCCGCGAAATTGTAACCACCTTTGTCATGGCCAACCATGCGCGCCAACGAACAGCGATACGCCTGCCGTCCGCTGTTCATTCCATGCGAAGAATAAGAATCGAGGTCATTTTCCAATGCTCGAAGCACTCAACGATTTCCTTTCGGGGAAACTCCTCATCGTGCTGATCGTCGGTCTCGGCGGTTACTTCACCATCCGTTCGCGGTTCGTCCAGTTCCGCCACTTCGGCCACATGTTTGCTGTATTCAAGGAATCGCTGCGTGGCCAGGCAGGCCAGCTGAGCTCCTTCCAGGCCCTGATGCTGAGCCTCGCCGGCCGCGTTGGCGCCGGTAACATCGCCGGTGTCGGTATCGCGGTGACTCTGGGTGGCCCAGGCGCGGTGTTCTGGATGTGGGTCACTGCCTTGGTCGGCATGGCCAGCAGTTTCTTCGAATGCACCCTGGCCCAGGTCTACAAGCGCGCTGACGGCGACGGCCTGTACCGTGGCGGCCCGGCCTACTACATCCAGCACGGCCTGAAGCTCAAGAGCATGGCCATCTTGTTCTCGATCCTGCTGCTGGTCACCTATGGCTTCGCCTTCATCGGCCTGCAGTCGTATACCGTGACCCACTCGCTGCAGAATGCCTTTGCCTTTGACCCCAAGCACACCGGCATCGTCCTTGCCGTGCTGCTGGCCATCACCTTCATCGGTGGCATCAAGCGCATTGCCGCAGTGTCCGACCTGCTGGTACCGGTCAAGACCCTGGCCTACATCGGCGTGACCCTGTACGTGATCGGCACCCAGATCGAACACGTGCCCGCCATGCTGGAAACCATCTTCAAGAGCGCATTCGGCCTTGACCCGGCGTTCGGTGGCCTGCTCGGCAGCGCCATCGTCATGGGCGTCAAGCGTGGCGTGTTCGCCAACGAAGCGGGCCTGGGCAGTGCACCAAACGTGGCTGCCGTGGCCGCTGTGAAACACCCGGGCGCCCAGGGCGTGGTCCAGGCGTTCAGCGTGTTCCTCGACACCTTCGTCATCTGCACCTGCACCGCGCTGCTGATCCTGCTGTCGGGCTTCTACACCCCGGGCTTCGAAGGTGACGGCATCGTCCTGACCCAGAACTCGCTGGCCGCCGTGGTCGGCGACTGGGGCCGCCTGTTCGTCAGCGTGGCACTGTCGCTGTTCGTGTTCACCTGCATCCTCTACAACTACTACCTGGGTGAAAACAGCCTGCAGTTCCTCAGCCGCAACCGCGTAGTGCTGCTGGTATTCCGCGCTCTGGTACTGGCGCTGGTGGTATGGGGTTCGATGCAGGACCTGTCGACCGTGTTCGCCTTCGCCGACATCACCATGACCTGCCTGGCCTTCGTCAACCTGGTGGCCCTGGCGCTGCTGTTCAAAGTCGGCCTGCGGGTAATGCGCGACTACGACGAACAGCGCAAGGCCGGCATCCAGCAGCCGGTGTTCGATTCGTCGAAATTCGCCGACCTGGATTTGGACCGTAACGCCTGGCCTGCCAATCCGCAGGCGGAAACCGCCACTGACGCGGCCGCTGGCCAAGTTCAGACGCAGCGCTGATATCCTCCCCTGCCTGGCCGCCCCGTCCGTGGGCGGCTGCTTCACCTCCGCTCACCGCTACGGATGCTTTCCATGCGTGCTGTCAAGAATCTTCTCGTGCTCTACACCGGTGGCACCATCGGCATGCTCGAAACCGCCGAAGGCCTTGCGCCGGCTGGCGGCTTCGACGCGCGGATGCGCGAACACCTGGCCCAGTTGACCGACGCGCCCCAGGTGCAATGGACACTGCAGGAAATGAACCCGCTGCTCGATAGCGCCAACATGCAGCAGCACAACTGGCTGGCGATGCGCGATGCCATCGTCTCGGCGGTGGACGCCGGCCATGACGGTGTGCTGCTGCTGCACGGTACCGACAGCCTGGCCTATAGCGCCGCAGCGCTGTCGTTCCTGTTGCTGGGCCTGCCGGTGCCGGTACTGCTGACCGGCTCGATGTTGCCGGCTGGCGCGCCGGGCAGCGATGCCTGGGGCAACCTGTGCGGGGCCTTGCGCCTGCTCGAACAGGGCCTGGAGGCTGGCGTGCAGCTGTACTTCCATGGCCAGCTGCTGCATGGCTGCCGGGCTTCGAAGCTGCGCAGCGAGGCCTTCGACGCCTTCGCTGCACTGCCGCGCCACCGTGGAGGCGAGCGTGCCGCCGAATTGCCTGCCGCCCTGAACTATCGCCAGCAGCGTCAGCCAGTCAACCTGGCGGTGATGCCGGTGTACCCGGGCCTGCAAGCCGGGCATCTGAAGGGCTTGCTCGACAGCGGCGTGCAAGGGTTACTGCTGGAATGCTATGGCAGTGGCACCGGCCCGTCGGATGATCAGGCGCTGCTGGAAGTGCTGCGTGCAGCGCGCCAGCGTGGTGTGCTGCTGGCAGCCATCAGCCAGTGCCCCGAAGGTTCGGTCGTGTTCGATACCTATGCGGCAGGCAACCGCCTGCGCGCGGCTGGACTGGTCAGCGCTGGCGGCATGACCCGCGAAGCGGCGCTGGGCAAGATGTTTGCGCTACTGGGTGCGGGGCTGGATGTAGACGCGGTGGAGCAATGGTTCGCGCTGGACCTTTGCGGCGAGCGGGCCTGAAAGCGGAAAATGGCGGAAGGCAGCGGGAGTCGAACCTGCCCGGGAACGGCTGCCGTCCCCAACCGGGTTTGAAGCCCGGCCGCGCCACCGGGCGCGATTGCCTTCCTTGAACTCAGTGCCTGGCCTGCTGCTGGGCCAGGGCACTGTCGGCGCGGATGTAGCGCTGGTCAGCCACCCGACGGGTCAGCCCGATACGGTCGAAGTATTCGAGAATCTGCACACTGCGCTTGCGACCGATGCCCAACATATCGCGAAACGCAGCAACCTGCACTACTGGCGTGTCGTTAGCCTGCCGCAGCAGCAGCTCTGCCATGCGCCTTAGCGTTACCTCAGGATAGAACAGGTCGCGCACCACCTGATGTACCAGGCCCAGCCGGGCCAGCTTGCGCAGCAACAGGCGCACATCCGCCTCCGCGCAATGTTCTTCGGTGGCCAGCGTCCGGACCCAAGGTGGGTCATATTCCCCTGCGAGCAACTTCGGCTGCAGCCGCTCCCATAGCGCGCTGTCGACGGCGCTCAACTGCACCTTGTGATCAGGCAAATGCAGCCACGGACCGCTGCTGGCGATCATTTCGTCATTGAGCAGCTCATCGAGCAAGCTGACAAACGCCGGGCGCTCAAGCGGCAAGGCAGCGAAGCGGCGCAGGCGGTCGCGGTCCGGGCCGAGCTGGTCAGGCTCCTGCTCATGGAAGCGCGCCAGTTGCTCCAGCACCTGCTGCCTCAGCGCTTGCCATTGGCCTTGGGCAAACAGCAGCGGGCCTTGGCGCGTGGCTACCACCAACACATCATTGGGCAACAGCCAGGTATCGCGCTGGCGATTGAACTGGCGCTCCAGGCGCTGCGGGTCGAGCCCCCCAAGCGCACTGGCGAGCAAGGCCGGCAGTGCCTCCTCCAGGCCATCGGCATCACGCAGCACCTGCAGTTGGCGCAGGCGTTGTTCACTGCGGCGCTGCCGACTGGGCGCGAACGGGTCGAGCACCTTGCCGCCGCCCAGGGTGCGCTGGGCACGCTGGTCGCGCAGCACCAGGCGGTCTCCATGTACCGCCTGCAACGGTGCGTTGAGCAGCAGCTGGGCAAACATGCGCTGGCCAGCGGCCAAGGTTTCACCTTCGAGCAAGGCCACCCGTGCCGTCACATCCTGAGTACCAAGGTGCACATGTACCGCACTGAAATGCTCGAACAGGCGGGTTTCACCGGGAAGCAGGCAAAGTTCGATATCGACTCGCAAGCTGGGCGCATGCAGCCATTCCGGCACCAGCCAGTCGCCTCGGTGCACATGCTCTACCGCGAGGCGCTCGGCGCTAATGTTCAACGCCACCCGCTGGCCGGCCTCGGCTACCAACGCCACCTGGTTCTGCGCGTGCAAGCCACGCACCCGTACCGGCTTGCCGGCCTTGCCCAGCAGCAACGTGTCGCCGGCACTGACACGCCCGGCCAGTGCCGTGCCGGTCACCACCACCCCGGCGCCGGTCACGGCGAAGGCGCGATCGACGGCCAGGCGAAAGCCCCCGCGTGCGCTGCGCTGACGCACCCGCACCTCGGCCTCTAGCAAGGCCCGACGCAACACCTCGATACCCTGCCCGGTGATGCTCGACACGGGGAACTGCCGTGCCTTGGCATAAGGCCCCGCTGCCAGCAACTCCCTGATCTGCGCCTGCACCTCTGCCAAACGAGCGGGTTCGACCCGGTCACATTTGCTGATCACCACCAGCGCCTGGGGAATCCCCAGCAGCTCGATGATCGCCAGGTGCTCACGGGTCTGTGGCATCACCCCATCGTCGGCGGCCACCACCAGCAGCACCAGGTCGATGCCATGGGCGCCGGCCAGCATGTTGTGGATGAACCGCTCATGGCCCGGCACATCGATGAAGCCGGTCAAGGCAGCCCCCTCGGCCAGCGCCGCGTAGCGGTAGCCGAGGTCGATGGTCATGCCACGCGCGCGCTCTTCCTGGCGTTGGTCCCCGGCCTGGCCGGTAAGGGCCTGAAGCAGCGCAGTCTTGCCGTGGTCGATGTGGCCGGCGGTGCCGACGATCATTGCACGGGCCCAAGTTGCAGGGCCGGCAACTGCGCCAGCCATTGGGCTTCATCGTCGAGCTGGCGCAGGTCGAGCCACAGGGCGTCGCCAGCGATGCGCCCAAGCACCGGTACCGGCAGGTCGCGCAAGGCACGCTCCAGCACATGCAGGCTGCGCCCGCGCAGCTTCTTCGACACCAGCGGGCGCAGGCACAGCGCCGCACTGGGCAGCCGCGCCACTGGCTGGCTACCGCTGCCGATCATGCCCAGCGCCGGCTCGACGCCGACTTGCCATTGCTCACCAAGGTGCGCCTTGAGCTCGGGAGCCAGGCGTTCGGCCTGGGCCTGGATCTCGGCCTGGCCGCGGGTCAGCAGGCGCAGGCTCGGCAAGCGTTCGGCCAGGCGGTCGGGGTTGCGGTATAGCGCCAGCACCGCCTCGAGTGCGGCGAGGGTGATCTTGTCGACCCGCAGTGCGCGCTTGAGCGGGTTCTTCTTGATCCTGGCGATCAGGGCTTTGCTACCGACGATGATCCCGGCCTGGGGGCCGCCCAGCAGCTTGTCGCCACTGAACGTGACGATATCGGCGCCATCGGCCAAGGCCTGGCGCACCGTCGGTTCGGCGGGCAGGCCCCAGCGCGTGAGGTCAAGCAGGCTGCCGCTACCGAGGTCTTCGAGCAGTGGCAAGTCATGCTGGTGAGCGATACGCGCCAGGTCGGCAGTCGGTACCTGATGGGTGAAGCCCTGAATGCTGTAGTTGCTGCAGTGCACGCGCATCAGCAGGCTGGTGCGCGGGCCGATGGCGGCTTCATAGTCACGGGCGTGGGTGCGGTTGGTGGTGCCGACTTCGTGAAGCTTCACCCCGGCTCTTGCCATGATGTCGGGAATGCGGAAGGCACCGCCAATCTCGATCAGTTCGCCCCGGCTGATGATGCCTTCCTTGCGCGCGCCCAGGCTGTTGAGCGCCAGCAGCACGGCGGCGGCATTGTTGTTGACCACGGTGACGGCCTCGGCGCCGGTCAGCTCGCGAATCAGGCCTTCGATCAGGTCATCACGGTCGCCGCGCTTGCCGGTGGCCAGGTCGAACTCCAGGTTGAGGGGATAGCGGGCGGCGGTCTGCATGGCCTCGATGGCCTCCTCGGGCAGCAGCGCGCGACCCAGGTTGGTGTGCAGCACGGTGCCGGTGAGGTTGAACACGCGGCGGACCTGGCTGCGTTGCTGGATCGAGAGGCGTTCGCCAGCACGACCGAGGAGGATTTCAGGGGCCAGTTCGGCACTGCTGAGTTCGCCGTTGCGGGCAGGGTCACGCAGGTCGTCGAGCAGCTGGCGCAAGGTGCTCAGGACGGCGTCGCGGCCGTGACGGTCGATCAGCGGGAGGCAGGCCGGGTGGCGCAGGAGGGTATCGATGGAGGGCAGGCGCAGGGTGTCGCTGGCTAGGCTGGAGGGCATGCAGAGTACTACCTTGGACGGGTCCGTTGTCTTTGATGGCCTCTTCGCGGGTAAACCCGCTCCCACAGGTATAGCGCCAACCTTCAGAAGTGCGCTGTAACTGTGGGAGCGGGTTTACCCGCGAAGCAGGCAACTCGGTATTACAGTGTAGACACTCAGCCACTACCCGGCGCGAGCATCAGGTTGGGTGCCAGGCGATGGAAGCCCTCCTCGTCCAGCCTGATATCCAGCGCCAGGCTGGCCAGGTCATCAGCCAGTGGCTCGGCCGCCGCATCGTTTTCCAGATAATGCTGCTTCAGGTAGCTGGAGCATTCCGGGCAGCATTCGGCCCGTAGCGGCGCCTTGCCCGGCGCATGGCGATCGTCTTCGAGACTGGTGTAACGCAAGTCCTTGCTCGATTCGCAATAGACGCACTTGACCCGCACCACATGCCACTCACAGGCACACAACGAACATGCCAGGTAACGCAGGCCGTTGTGCTTGCCACGGTTGCGCACCACCCCGGCCATTGCCGGCGAACCGCAGGCCGGGCACTGCGCCAGGCTACCGGCGGGCTTCAGTTCCGGTGCTGGCAGGGCCAGCAACCAGCTCGACCAGGCTGCCTGCAAGGCGGCGCCAATGAACGGTACCAACGCCGCCGGCAGCGCATCGTACTGGCCGGCCAGCAAGGCGATCCCCCAGCTCTTGCGCTGGCTGTCGTCACTGTCGCGCAGGGCCTGTAGCGCTTCGCCCAGCGCGCCACTGGCCTCGCTATCGAAGTGCAAGAGCAAGGCCTGCAACCAGACCAGCCACGACCCCTCCCGTACCAGACCGTCGGCTGCCAACGGCGGCAGCCCATGACTTATGCACAGGCGATGACGCTCCTCGGCCACCGGCAAACTACCGGGAGGGTTATCCACAAGCTGCTGCTGGACGCGGCATAGTTGAGCGATCAGCAGCAGGTAATCGCCAAGGGCATTACCCTCAGCCAAGTGCTCCAGGCGCGCTGCGCGCAGTGCAAACAGATTGGCAGGCGGCAGGTGCAGAAACGGCGGCATCACTGCCGACGCTTCGATCTGCCCCGGTTCGAGTATCGTGCTCAAGCGCTCATCCTTCTTTCCGTCCGTGATTGCCCGGCGTCTTGTCGCCGGTCACTTCGCGGTACCACAACTCATGGTGCTTGCGTGCCCAGGCGCGGCTGACCCCGCCATGCAGCATGGCGCCGATCGAGCCCTTGATCCAGATACCGGCGTAGATGTGCACGATAATGCTGAGGATCAGCACGAACGCCGCCAGCGCATGGGCTAGCGCCGACAGGCGAATGACCTCGATACCGAACAGCTGGCTGAAATACGCGCGCCAGATCACTACGCCGCTGAGCAACAACACCAGCATGCACACCAGCAGGGTCCAGAACAGCAGCTTCTGCCCGGCGTTGTACTTGCCGATCGGTGGCACTCCCTCCTCCTGGTTCAGCATCACCCGGTCCACGCGGCGCAGCCACAGGCGGTCGTTGGCGGTGATGAAGTTGGCGCGCCAGAAACGGAACACCAAGCCGAGGAAGAACACGAACATCGCCACGCCCAGGAAGGGGTGCAGAATGCGCGTCCATGGTCCGCCGCCAAACAGATGGCTGAGCCAGAACAGTGCTGGATGGAACAGCGCCAGCCCGGAAAGACCTGCCGTCATGAACAGGATGGCGACGATCCAGTGGTTGGTCCGCTCATTGGCGTTGTAGCGCAGGATGGGTTTGTCGTCGTTCATGGCCGCTGCTCCCCTTGCCCACCGGGCTTGGTCGGGTCATAGACATGCACCGCAGGGTCCACCTGATGCACGCTGTTGTCCGGTGGCACCGGGTGTTCGTCCTCCTCGACCCGCTGTGGCCCCACCCGCACGTAGTGGAAGAACCCGGCCAGCACCGCCGCGCCCATGGCCAACAGCGCCAGCGGTTTTGTGAAGCCCTTCCACAAGCCCACCAGCGGGCTGATCACCGGTTGGTCCGGCAGGCCGGCGTACAGCTTCGGTGTGTCGGCGTGGTGCAGCACATACATCACGTGGGTGCCGCCGACACCGTCCGGGTCGTACAGCCCGGCCTGCTCGAAGCCGCGGGACTTGAGGTCGACGATACGCTCGGCGGCATGCACCTTCATCTCCTCCTTGGTACCGAACACGATCGCCCCGGTCGGGCAGGTCTTCACACAGGCCGGCTCCAGGCCCACGGTCACGCGGTCGGAACACAGGGTGCACTTGTACGCCTTGTGATCCTTCTGCGAGATGCGCGGGATGTTGAACGGGCAGCCGGTGATGCAGTAGCCGCAGCCGATGCAGTGGTCCTGGTTGAAGTCGACGATGCCGTTGGCGTGCTTGATGATCGCGCCCGGGCTTGGGCAGGCCTTCAGGCAGCCCGGCTCGGCGCAGTGCATGCAGCCGTCCTTGCGAATCAGCCACTCCAGGTTGCCGTCGTCGCGCTCGTGCTCGGTGAAGCGCATCAGGGTCCAGGTTTCAGCGGTGAGGTCCTGGGGATTGTCATAGGTGCCGTGGTTGTGGCCGACCTCGTCACGCAGTTCGTTCCATTCCGAGCACGCCACCTGGCAGGCCTTGCAACCGATGCACTTGGTGGTGTCGATCAGTTTGGCGACCTCGTCCAGCTGGCGTACCGAAGGCGGAACGGTGGTGGTGGCCGAGCGGGCGATGATGTCTTGGCTGGCCATCAGAGTTTCTCCACTTTGACGAGGAACGACTTGGACTCTGGCGTCTGGGTGTTGCCGTCACCGAGGAACGGCACCAAGGTGTTGGTCAGGTAGCCATGCCGCGTGGTCCCGGTGAAGCCCCAGTGCAGCGGTATGCCGATCTGGTGCACCGTCTGGTTGTTGACCTGCAGCGGGCGAATCCGCTTGGTCACCACCGCCACCGCATCGATGTGACCACGCTTGCTCGACACCCGCACCCGGTCACCGGCCTTGATGCCTTTTTCGTTGGCCAGCACCTCGCCGATCTCGACGAACTGCTCGGGCTGGGCGATGGCATTGAGGCGGCAGTGCTTGCTCCAGAAGTGGAAGTGCTCGGTCAACCGGTAAGTGGTCGCCGCATATGGAAACTCTTCGTGCTTGCCAAGGGTGTCCCACACGGAATCGAAGATCCGCCCGGCCGGGTTGCTGGTGGCCTTCTTGTTCTGCGGGTGCAGCGGGTTGATGCCAATCGGCGTCTCGAACGGCTCGTAGTGCTCGGGGAACGGGCCCTCGGCCATCTTGTCGATGGCGAAGAACCGCGCCACACCTTCGGGGTTCATGATGAACGGGTTCATCCCTGCCTCAGGTGGCGAGTCGACCTTGAAGTCGGGTACGTCGGTGCCGGTCCAGGCCTTGCCGTTCCACCACACCAGGCGCTTCTTCTCTGGGTCCCACGGCTTGCCTTGGGGGTCGCTGGACGCGCGGTTGTAGAGGATGCGGCGATTGGCCGGCCAGGCCCAGGCCCAGTTCTGCACCTGGTGCATGCCGTACGGGTCGCTGTTGTCGCGGCGGGCCATCTGGTTGCCTTGCTCGGTCCAGCAGCCGGCGAAAATCCAGCAGCCGGAGGCGGTACTGCCGTCATCCTTGAGCTGGCCGAAGCCGGACAGTTGCTGGCCAGCCTTGATGACTGCGCCGGTCGGGTCGGTGACATCGGCCACTGCCCAGCCGTTCATCTCCTTGGCCAGCTCCTCGGGTGATGGCTCTGCGGGGATCTTGTACGGCCAGTGAATGTTCATCATGGCGTCTGGATAGGCCCCGCCCTCGGCCTGGTAACGCTGGCGCAGGCGAATGAACAACTCGCTCATGATCTGCACGTCGGTGCGGGTCTCGCCCGGGCCGTCGGCGCCCTTCCAGTGCCACTGCAGCCAGCGGCTGCTGTTGACCAGCGAGCCATCCTCCTCGGCGAAACAGGTGGTGGGCAGGCGGATCACCTCGGTCTGGATATTGGCCGTGTCGACATCGTTGAACGGCCCAGCATTGCGCCAGAACTCCGAGGTTTCGGTGGCCAGCGGATCCATGATCACCAGCCACTTGAGCTTGCCGAGCGCCGCGGTGACGCGATTCTTGTCCGGCAGCGCGGCGATCGGGTTGAAGCCCTGGCACATGTAGCCATTGACCTTGCCCTGGCTCATCATTTCGAACATGCGCAGCACGTCGTACGCCGGCACATCGAGCTTGGGTAGCCAGTCATAGCCCCAGTTGTTTTCGGCCGTCGCGTTCGGCCCGTACCAGGCCTTCATCAGGCTGACGTGGAACTTGCCGTAGTTCTGCCAGTACGACAGCTGCCCCGGGCGCAGCGGTTTGGAAGCGCGCTTGTCGATATAGGCGGCGTAGTCCTGCTCGGCGTCGCCAGCCAGGGTCAGGTAGCCCGGCAATGAGTTGGACAGCAGGCCGAGGTCGGTCAGGCCCTGGATGTTGGAGTGCCCGCGCAGGGCGTTGACCCCGCCGCCCGGCATGCCGACGTTGCCCAGCAGCAGCTGGACCATGGCCGCACTGCGGATGATCTGCGCGCCGATGGAGTGCTGCGTCCAGCCGAGTGCGTAGAGGATCGTCATGGTCTTGCCCGGTACCGAGCAGGTGGCGATCTCTTCCCAGATCTTCATCATGGCGTCCTGCGGCATGCCGCAGGTCATGCTGGCCAGCTCCGGGGTGTAGCGGCTGTAGTGCTGCTTCATCAACTGGAACACGCAGCGCGGGTGCTGCAGGGTCGGGTCGACCTTGGCGAAGCCGTCCTCGCCCAGCTCATAGCCCCAGCCGGATTTGTCCGCATACACGCGCTTGGCCTCGTCGTAGCCGCTGAACAGCCCGTCCTCGAAGCCATAGGTCTCTTTGACGATGAACGACACGTCGGTGTAGTTGCGCACGTACTCGTGCTGGATCTTGTCATTGCTCAGCAGGTAGTTGATCAGCCCGCCCATGAAGGCGATGTCGGTACCGGTACGGATCGGCGCGTAGTAGTCCGCCACCGAAGCGGTACGGGTAAACCGCGGGTCGACCACGATCAGCCGCGCCTGGTTGTGCGCCTTGGCTTCGGTCACCCATTTGAAGCCGCATGGATGCGCTTCTGCTGCGTTGCCACCCATCACCAGGACCAGATTCGCGTTGGCGATATCGGACCAATGGTTGGTCATGGCGCCACGGCCGTACGTCGGGGCAAGACTTGCCACCGTCGGGCCATGTCAGACACGTGCCTGGTTATCGAACCCCAGCATGCCTGTTGCGCGGACGACCTTGTGGGTCAGGTAACCCGCCTCGCTGGAGGCGGCGGAGGCAGCGAGGAAACCGGTGGTGAGCCAGCGGTTTACCGTTTGCCCCTGGGCATTCTTCTCGATGAAGTTGGCGTCGCGGTCTTTCTTCATCAGGTCGGCGACGCGGTCGAGCGCCTCGTCCCAACTGACCCGCACCCACTCCTTGCTGCCCGGCTTGCGCACCTCGGGGTACTTGAGGCGGCTGGGGCTGTGGATAAAGTCGAGCAGCCCGGCACCTTTGGGGCACAGGGTGCCACGGTTGACCGGGTGATCGGCGTCGCCTTCGATGTGGATGATGTTCTGCTTGACGTTCTTGCCCGCATCGCCCTGGCTGTACATGATCAGGCCGCAGCCGACCGAGCAGTAGGGGCAGGTGTTGCGGGTTTCTTTCGTGTGCGCCAGCTTGAAGTGACGCACCTGCTCGGCGAAGGCCGGCGTAGGGGACATGCCCAACGCCGCCAGGCTCGAGCCTCCAAGGCCGACAGCGGCGACCTTGAAGAACTGCCGACGGTTGAGATCCATCGTGCACTCCTGATCAGGTTCGGACGCACGGAACATGGCCGGCGCCTCTTGGTAGTCACGGTGGCGGCTAATTGATGGCCGCCAATGGATAAGACTAGTCAAGAAACGAGAAGGTGCGATGACATGGGTCAGTGGTGTGCGGATTGATTGTGTCTGGGGGGGCGTTGGGGCTGCCGGGGATATCCCTCGAGCTCACAGGCGCCGCAAGGGTTGTGGCGAGCACCTGGTAGCCCTCACCCCATTCTGCTGACATCCACCCACGGCCAACCAGCCGTAAGACATTTCTGAATCTGCAACCAAATGCTTCAAGAATAAGATGCTTGGGAATTATCCTACGAGCGCTGCCGAAGTATCGCTGTTGTCGGGGAAATCCCTCAGGGATAGCCTTTTCGGGTCGCTCCGGCGACCGGGCATGAGAACCCGATAGATTAGCTAGCAGCGCCGTTATGGTGGCCGTACGTGGGCGGGCTTACGCCTGGCCGAGCCTTTGCTAGCTTCTCTCGGTTTTCTCACTCCCGCGTACGGCTGCCGCCTTCAATCCATGAGAAAGATTCAGGTGGTGGTTCCCTTTTTCAAGAAGCTGGAGCTGGACCATGAAGAAGCTCGTACCCGACCCACCCTACCGCAAGCCCATCCACACCCCTTTCTTCACCGTCAGATCCGACATGTGCCCTCCCGACGCCCTCGCCCACGCCAGCGAGCTGCTCCGCGGGGTCATCGAAACCATCGACGAACACTGCCGCGCACGAGCCGGTGAATCCGGCCTGAACATGCTGGGCAATGCCATGCATGCAAGTGAGATCGCCTATTCGCTGGTCGAACATGTGCACCCCCAACTCTATGGCCAGAAGACAGAGGGATGACGAAATGGCAGACGAACCCAAGGTCATCACCACCATCGGTGTAGAAACCTTCCTCGACGTTGGCAACCCGCCGCTCAATCTACTGCGAGTGCAGCCCGGCATCCCGATCGACGATGCCTACGAACAGGTCTCCATTTTGCTGGGCTATATCAAGCACCTGATACATGAAGGCGATGCGGAAGATGACCACAAGCTATTGGGAGCTGCGGAATACCTGTCGGTCTTGGCCAAGGCACTGATGGATGAAATAGAGATGACCAAGAACAGATTGCACTGCAGCTCAAAGCTTAGCTCAAGCATCCTATAGCGACCTTGTGTGGCGAAAGGCAGCATTCCCTTGTTCGCGCACTGGCGAAAATCTTGGGCCGCAATGCGGCCCTTTTCGCAGCATATGGAAGCTCCTACAACCCTCGAGCCGGCCCAACTGTACTCAATGAAAAATATTGAAGTCATCCTCTGCTATATGACGTATGTCGACATGCTCTCTGGCGTCATTCCCATCGATGCCAATTACCTTGTAGTGATCAAGCAGATACAACTCTCGGCTTAGCTGATTATCACCACGTACTTTTTTGGCCAAGGCCAAGAAAAGAACCCACACTGATAAGACAAGATGAGGGGCAATCTGCATGTACTGTATGAAACTCGGCCCAGAAAGACGGCTGAAATAAATAGTACTTCTTGCACGTGATTGCTATCCGATGCTTGCATGACCCACTCCTTTGAAGAAGTGGATGTTAAGCAATCTCAACAGCAAATAGTTGACAGTGTGACGATTAGCTAGACTCCTCACACATTTTGCTGACGTAACCCAGGAGAAATGTCACGCGTAAAGATGCAGAAGCACAGCCCCCAACAACACCAGACTAACCCCGCCAATCTGAAAGACCGACAGCCGCTCGCTATAAAAGAAGTACCCCAAGATAGCGGCAATGCCGCCCGACAGGGTGCTGATGACGGTGACGACGGAAACCGAGCCATTGAGCGCGCCCCAGGAAAACGCGGAGAACCCGCCCAGGTTGAAAAGACTGGCGCCGCATAGTGTGCCAAAGGTCTTCAACCTGATCGTCGCGTGATCCCGCAGTAACCTGAAGGCTTCAGGGATGAGAAACATGACCCCCACTGCATAGCCTAGCGCCAACATGTTCACCGGCCCCAGCACCGGCAAGGCGAACTTGCCCTGAATCCAGAAGCTGATGCCGTAAAGCATGGCCGCCAACAACGCAAACCCGACTGATATCGTGCTGATGGTCCTGCGCTCGAAATCACCTCCGTGATCACTGCGACTGGCTAGTAGAACGCCGAAGAAGCAAATGAGAATGCCGCTCACTTGCCAAGCTGACAGCGCATCACCACCCAGCCACGCCAACAGAGTAGTAAAAACGCCATATGAGGTGACCAAGGGGGCAACAACTGCTGTTTTGCCAACAGCAAAAGCCTTCGACAGCGCCAACGCTCCCACTACGGTACACAGAGAAGCTACTACCCCCACCCCTACTGTACGCCATGGCGCAGAAATAAATCTTTCCAACTGGCTGGCAGAAATGACGACAATTATCGTCATTAACAAAAGCCCCAGTAATTGCCCGAAAAACACCGCCCGCTTGACCCCAACCGCTCGTGCATTCACACCGACCAAAAAGTCCGTCGCCCCCCAGAATGCCGCTGCTAACAAGCCCATGAATACGTCCACAGTAAGGTTCCTTATTATTATTTAACCCTGCTTCCCCCCAGACAGTAATCGGGATCATGTCAAAAATCAAACACTCGACCAGGCCCAAACCTCACATCCCGACGCACCCTTACGTAACTGCCACCTCAGCAATTCAGTTAACAGAATTAGTCAATTCAGCTGAAACAACAATAAGCTTCAAAAGAGCAATATAGGATCCTTCTTACAAGATCATTCCTAAATGCCTACTCCAAAAAGTTGCTGCGACATTGGCGGACAACACTGTGGGCAAGGTAGCCGCCTCGCTGGAGGCGGCGGGATGTGCACTCCTGGATGTTTGAGGTGGCTGGGGCTGAGGACAATGCTGGATAGGCCCCAGTCGGGTCATTACATAACCCATTCAACACTGAGGCAGGTTTCGGGCCACATTGAGCGGCGCACTGCTCTGGGCCACCGGCATGATCTCGACGGTATTGATGTTCACATGCCCCGGTTGCTCGGCAATCCACGCCACTGTAGCGGCGATGTCCTCCGGCAAGATGGCCTCCACGTCACGATAGAGCGCTTGCACGGCATCCAGGTCGCCGTTCAGGCGCACCACCGAAAAGTCGGTGCCCGAGCACAATCCCGGTTCGATATTGCTCACCCGCACACGGGTGCCCGCCAGATCGGCGCGCAGGTTGAGGCTGAATTGGCGGACGAAGGCCTTGCTGGCGCCATACACGTTGCCGCCCGGGTACGGATAAGTGCCGGCAATGGACCCCATGTTGATGATCATCCCGCTGTCGGCCTCCACCATCTGCGGCAGGACCTTGTGGGTCACCATCGCCAGGCCGGTGACGTTGGTGTCGATCATCTGCTGCCAGTTCTCGCTGCTGCTGGCCTGGGCGCGGTCGACACCCAGCGCCAGCCCGGCATTGTTCACCAGCAGGTCGATTTGCAGCGAGGCGTCGCGGACTTGTTCGAACGCCGACTCGATCGACCGCGGATCGGTGACATCCAGCGCCAGCGCAATGAAATTGTCGCCCAGCTCGGCCTCCAGCACTTGCAGCTTGTCCATGCGCCGGGCGGCGCCGATCACACGGTAGCCCTTGCCGATCAGGGTGCGGCAGATGGCCCGGCCAAAGCCCGAAGAAGCGCCGGTGACGAATGCAGTTTTCATCAGTTATCTCCTTTGAAAGGGGTCAGGCCAGGTACTTCACGCCCAGGCTGGTAAACAGGCAGAGCATCGAGAACACCAACGCCTTGCGTACCACTTCATTGCCTTTGCGCAGGGCCAGGGCGCTGCCCAGGTGGTTGCCGAGGATGTTGCAGGCCACCAGCGGTAGCGCCAGCAGGTAGACGACCTTGCCCGCCATGACGAACGCCACCAGTGCGCCGATGTTGGAGGCGAAGTTGAAGGTCTTGGAGTTGGCGGAGCTGGAGACCAGGTCCATGCGCAGCAGGTAGTGGAACGCGATGATGAACATGCTGCCGGTGCCGGGGCCGAAGAAGCCGTCGTAGAAGCCGATGGCCAGGCAGGTCAGCGGAACCACGGTGAACAGCATGCGCGGCGACAGCTCGCGCTCCTCCACCGGGCGGTCCTTGGGGGTGAGGAAGATGAGGATGCCGAACGGGATCAGCGCCAGGATGATCTTGCCCACGGTTTCCTGGGGGATCGACACGATCAGGTGCGCGCCCAGGTAAGCCCCGAGCAATGAAAACGGCACACCGACCAGCGCCACCTGCCAGACCATCTTGCTGTTGGCCAGGAAGTTGCGGATGGCCGCGAGGGTGCCCAGGGTGCTCACCAGCTTCTCTTGCCCCAGGGCAACCTGCGGCGGCATGCCCACCAGCAGAAAGCCCGGCACCAGAAACAGCCCGCCACCCCCGGCGATGCTGTCGACAAAGCCTGCAACGAATGCGATGGCGCCCAGCATCAGGATCGCCAACAACCAGTGTTCCGCCCAGAAGGCGCCTAACAGTTCCATATCGGTACGTCCGTCGAGTCAGTAAAAGAGAATCAGGAGAGCACTTCGTAAAGGTGATCGGCCCGGGCGAAATGCACGCGGTTCAGGTCGTTGACCGCGAACAGCCGCAGCAGCCAGCGGTCGGCGCCATCGTTCTGTGGCTCGAAACCATCGCGGGCATGCAGCACACGCTGGTTCTTGAAGACCATGAAGTCGCCCGGCAGCAGCAGGTGGGGTTCGTCGAAGCGACGGGTTTCCAGCACGCTGCGCAGGCTGGCCAGTGCCTGCTCGGCCCGCAGGTTGAGGCCGTGGGTGTTTTCGCTGTCGAAACGGCACAACCATTCACCGGCATGGCCGCGCACCAGTACAGGGAGTTCGGCCGTGCAACGGCGGTTGCCGCTAAAGGAGTCGGGGCGGCGGATCTCGAACTGAGGCAGGCACAGTTCGCGTACGGTGGCCGCGGGCAGTGCCGCCACCACGGCATCGAGGCTCACCAGTGTGGTGCTGATGCGCGGGTCGCAGCGCATGCCGAAGAACGACAGGTATTCCGGGCAGCAGGACGTGTCGCCGAGCGGCTCGGATGACAGTGGCAGGTCCGGGTTGTCCACATGATAGGAGAAGCGCAGCTTCGAGCCATGGGAGCTCTTGTGGCTGGAAGAATGACGCGAAGGAATGACATGGCGGAACAGCCGACCATCGTTCTCACCCTCGTAGACCACCGGGTTGATCCCCATCAGGCTCTGCATGGTCAGGCTGACCAGGCAGGCAACCGGCGTGCTGCGCGGGCTGAGTACGCCCGAATAAGGTGTGGGTGGGATGTCACGGTCACGCGGGCAATTGCGCACGATCATGCTGGTCAGGTACGGGTCCGTGACAAAGCCACGGATCTGTTGGCAAAGCGCCTTGCCCAGCACGTCCTGGGCCTGGTCCTTGAGCTGTGGATAAAGCTCCTTGCTCGTCTCGAAGTCGAGCGGTGTGTTGTTCAGCAAGGTTTGCCAGGCGCTGGAGATGACCCAGGGCAGACGGATCTCCAGTGAGGCTTGTAGCTCGGCGCCTTGATGCAGGTGTGCACTTTCCATTTGCAGTGATATTCCATGTTGCTGGCTTGAGGCCAGTCGGTGTCGGCGGCAGATGTTTATGTTTTTGAAGCCGGTCACAGCGGGACGATGCAAGCGGCTGAAGCCGGCAAGAGGCCAGCGAATTGCATCGATGCAATCATTGTAATTACAAAAATAACGTCGATTCAATCCATTTTCCAAAAGGCGCAAACAGACAATTAAGTCGATTCAATCAACTTATTGATTTCAAAAGGTTTCTGGAGGGCGTGGCGAAACGGCGCTGGATGCAGACCGGATTTATTTCGATCAAGGCCTCGATTTAAGGTCGTCGACCGACTGATCGATGCGATTCAATCAAGGTAATTTACACGTAAGAAAACACAATTACTTCCATCAGACCTTTCGTGCTAGGCTTCCGCGTTCTCGCAGATTCTGGTGCCATTTCTATGTGGGTTCCTCATTACAGCGACCTGGCGCAGCCGGTCTACCTGATGATCGCCGACGCCCTGGAGCAGGACATCGGCAGCGGCCGGCTGGTGGCTGGCGAACGCTTGCCAACCCTCAAGGACCTGGCCGAGTCACTGGACGTGACACCCGGCACCATTGGCCGAGCCTATGACGAAGCCGCCAAGCGTGGCCTGGTGGTGGGTGAGGTCGGGCGCGGGACTTTCGTGCTGCCGCAACGCCAGGCGCAGCCCCCTGCCCCGCCTGCGCCTGCACGGCCCAGCCCCAGCAGCGCCGAGCGCGAGAGCGGGCAGATCGACCTGTCGATCATCAAGCCCAATGACGCCCACATGACCGATTGGCTGCGCGGCGCCATCAACGAACTGGCCCAGTCGCCCGACCTGGCCCAGGTGCTGGACTATGTCACCGAGGGCGGCCATGCGACCCACAAGCAGGCTGGAGCGGCCTGGATCCAGCGCTGGCTGCCCGAAGCCCGCTGGCAGCAGGTGGTGCTGACGTCGGGCGCCCAGCATGGCTTGCTAGTAGCCATCAGCAGCCTGTCGAAGAGCGACGACGTGGTGCTGTGCGAATCGTTCTGCTACCCAGGCATCATCTCCCTGGCCCACAGCATGGGGCGTCGCCTGCGAGGCGTGGCCATGGACGAATTCGGGCTGATTCCCGAGGCGCTGCGTGCGGCATGCCTGGAACATCGCCCCTCGCTGCTGGTGTGCGTCACCACGCACCAGAACCCGACCAACTCGATCATGCCCCATGCGCGGCGCGAGGCCATCGCCCAGATCGCTCGCGAGTTCGACCTGTTCATCGTCGATGATGACATCTATGGTTTTCTCGAACCCGCCCCGGACTACAAGCCGCTTGCTGCGTATGCCCCTGAGCGGTCGGTGTACCTCACCAGCCTGTCCAAGAGCGTGCTGCCGGCACTGCGTATCGGCTACCTGTATGCCCCGCCGCAAACCCTCTCGCGGCTATCATCGATGGTACGCAGCAGTGTCTGGATGCCATCGCCATTGATGGCGCAACTGGCCAGCAACCTGATCAACAGCGGCATGGCCGATCAGCTGGTGCAGGTGCAGCAGGAGCAAGCAGCTGCGCGTCAGCACATGGCGCGAGAAATCCTGGGCAAGTACAGGATCCGCAGCCAGCCCAACAGCTTCCATATCTGGTTGGAGTTGCCCGAGCCCTGGACCAGCGACGAGTTCGCCAACCTGGCGCGCAACAATGGCGTCACGGTGGTCAGCGGCAGCCAGTTCCTGCCCGAGCGCAACCATGCCACCTGTGGCGTGCGCATTGCCTTGATGTCTCCCAGCCGCCAGGAGCTGGGCTTTGCCCTGACCAAACTGGCGAGCCTGCTGGATTCACCGGAGCCGCGGTTGTTCTATTGAGCGGCATGCTGCACCGCTCTGCCTCCCGCTCGGCACTTTCGGAAAAGGACTACATCAGATTCGCTTGAAACTGACTAGGTTGAGGCAAACTCCGACAAAGGGATCTGTCCTCATGAATTTCAAGACGTTCTGCCTGAGTGTACTCGTCGCCGGCTCAGGCACCATTGCCCCAAGTGCTGCAGCCGCCTCGGGTGAAAATCCTTCGCCACTCACGTCACTACAAGCGCGAAAAATGACCGCGGCCGCCGAACGAGCGGCCACTGCCCAGGGCTATGCGATCGTCATCAGCATCATCGACAACCATGGCAACCTGAAACACTTCCACCGCATGGACGGCACCAGCAGCGGCAGCATCAAGGTAGCGCAACTCAAGGCTTCGACCTCTGCCCGCTTCCCCTTGTCTTCACGCGCACTTGGCGAACGCAGCTCCGCACACCCGGCCAACCCCTATGCATCATTACCGGGGTTCACGTTGCTGGAAGGAGGCCTGCCGATCATGGACAAGAACGGCATGCATATCGGCGGTATTGGCATCAGTGGTGCCACGCCGGAGCTGGATGCACAGTTTGCTCAGGCGGCGCTGGATAGCGATGCCTGAACAGGCATAAAAAAACCCAAGGCAACTGCCCTGGGTTTCTGTTCCAGCTAGACGCCTTGCCGCTCGATCAGAACGGAATATCGTCATCGAAGCTGTCAAAGTCAGCCGCCGGCTGCGGCGCAGGCTGCTGCGGCGCCGGGCGCTGTTGCTGCTGCGGGCGCTGAGCCTGCTGGCGTGGCGGAGCCTGGTTGTACTGTTGCTGCTGGCCGCCACCGTAGTTGCCGCCACCCTGGTTGTACGGGTCACCGCCCTGCTGCTGGCCCTGCGGACGACCGCCGAGCAGCTGCATGGTGCCGTTGATGTCGACGATGATCTCGGTGGTGTAGCGCTTGATGCCGTCCTTTTCCCACTCGCGGGTCTGCAGCTTGCCTTCGATGTAGCACTGCGAACCTTTGCGCAGGTACTCGCCGGCGATTTCGGCAACCTTGCCGAACAGCGACACACGGTGCCACTCGGTACGCTCGACCTTCTGGCCCGACTGCTTGTCGGTCCACTGCTCGCTGGTGGCCAGGCTCAGGTTGGTCACGGCGTTACCGTTGGGCAGGTAGCGGACTTCGGGATCCTGGCCACAGGTGCCGACCAGAATGACTTTGTTAACCCCACGGGCCATAACGTTCTCCTAGGCTTCGCACGCCGATGAGGCTGGATTCACCAGTCGCTCGAGGGTCGCACGGTCCAAAATTTTCGTATCCAGTTTGATATAGATGGCGGCTTCATCTGCCACCACCACGGCGTCGGTCACACCCGGCACGGCCATCAGGCGCTCGGTCAAGCCGGCTTCCCGAACGGCCTCTGGCGTCAGCGGCATGCGCAGGCTGGTCACATAGGGCGGCTCGTTCATGCGCAAGGCGACGACCAACCAGATGGCACACAGGATTGCGCAACCAAGGAACACCATGTTCAGCCCGCCGTGCTGGAACAGCCAGCCACCGAGGATGCCTCCCAGGGCAGCGCCGAGGAACTGGCTGGTGGAATACACCCCCATCGCCGTCCCCTTGCCACCAGCAGGCGACACCTTGCTCACCAGCGAAGGCAACGAGGCCTCCAGCAGGTTGAATGCGGTAAAGAATACCACGGTGCCAATCACCAGTCCGCGCAAACCGTCAGCCCACTGCCAGAAGAACACTTCCGTCAGCAGCAGGACACTGACCGCACCAGCCAGGACGCGTTTCATCTTGCGCTTTTTTTCGCCGTAGATGATGAACGGGATCATTGCAAAAAATGAGATCAGCAGCGCGGTCAGGTACACCCACCAGTGCTGCTCCTTGGGCAGATCTCCGCGTTCGACGAAGGCCAGGGGCAGCGCGACGAAGCTGGCCATGAGGATGGCGTGGAGGATGAAAATGCCTGCATCCAGGCGCAGAAGGTCCGGATGACGCAGGGTCGGGCCAAGGGCCTGGCGCGCCACACCCGACTCGCGGTGCTGCAATGTGCTGTGGGTATTGGGCACGACGAAGGCGATCAGCAGGATACCAACCAGGGCAAGTCCTGCAGTGGCCAGGAACAATCCTGACAAGCCGAAGTGACTTGTCAGCAATGGGCCTGTGACCATGGCGACGGCAAACGACAGGCCGATGCTCATGCCGATCATCGCCATCGCCTTGGTCCGGTGCTGCTCGCGGGTCAGGTCCGAGAGCAAGGCCATGACCGCCGCGGAAATCGCCCCGGCCCCCTGCAGGATACGCCCGGCGATCACCCCCCAGATGGAGTCTGCCTGAGCCGCCAGCAGGCTACCCAGGGCAAACACCACCAGCCCCAGGTAAATGACTGGTCGGCGGCCAATGCGGTCGGAAATCATCCCGAACGGGATCTGCAATACCGCCTGGGTCAGGCCATAGGCGCCTATGGCCAGGCCGATCAGCGCAGGGGTAGCGCCGGCCAGGTCCATGCCGTAGGTGGCCAGCACCGGCAAGACCATGAACATGCCCAGCATACGAAAGGCAAAGACCAGGGCCAGGCCGCCAGCAGCGCGGGTTTCGCCGCTGCTCATGCGCTCGTTGTGGGTGTCGTGCATGGATAAACCTCGTGTGAACCGGCGGCGATTCTATCAGTCCGACAGCTTGACGGCATCTACGCGACGCTTTGCCGCGTACTGGCAGCGCGCCGTATACTTCCTTGTTTATGCCCGCCGAGCGAGGCCGCAGTGGACAAGATCCTGATTCGTGGGGCACGTACCCACAACCTGAAGAACATCGACCTGACCCTGCCGCGGGACAAGCTTATCGTGATCACCGGCCTGTCCGGATCCGGCAAGTCGTCCCTGGCGTTCGACACACTCTACGCCGAAGGCCAGCGCCGCTACGTGGAATCGCTGTCGGCCTATGCCCGGCAATTCCTGTCGATGATGGAAAAGCCCGACGTCGACACCATCGAAGGCCTGTCGCCGGCGATTTCCATCGAGCAGAAGTCGACATCGCACAACCCAAGGTCAACGGTCGGCACCATCACCGAGATCTACGACTACCTGCGCCTGCTGTACGCCCGCGTCGGTACGCCGCGCTGCCCGGACCACGACATCCCTCTGGAAGCGCAAACGATCAGCCAGATGGTCGACCTGGTACTGGAGCGCCCGGAAGGCAGCAAGCTGATGCTGCTGGCGCCGGTCGTGCGCGAGCGCAAGGGTGAGCACCTGGCGGTATTCGACGAGTTGCGCGCCCAAGGCTTCGTGCGTGCACGGGTCAACGGCAAGCTCCATGAGCTGGACGAACTGCCGAAGCTGGACAAGCAGAAGAAGCACAGCATCGACGTGGTAGTGGACCGTTTCAAGGTCCGCGCCGACCTGCAACAGCGCCTGGCCGAATCGTTCGAAACCGCGCTGAAGCTCGCTGACGGCATCGCCTTGGTAGCGCCCATGGACGACGAGCCCGGCGAAGAGATGATCTTCTCCGCGCGCTTCGCCTGCCCGGTGTGCGGCCACGCGATCAGCGAGCTGGAGCCGAAGCTGTTCTCCTTCAACAACCCGGCCGGTGCCTGCCCGACCTGCGACGGCCTCGGGGTGAAGCAGTTCTTCGATACCAAGCGCCTGGTCAACAGCGAGCTGACCCTGGCCGAAGGCGCGATTCGCGGCTGGGACCGGCGCAACGTGTATTACTTCCAGATGCTCGGCTCGCTGGCAGCGCATTATGGCTTCAGCCTGGAAGAGCCGTTCGGTGAACTGTCCGCCGAGCACCAGAAGGTGATCCTTCAAGGCAGCGGCAAGCAGAGCGTCGACTTCAAGTACCTCAACGACCGCGGCGATATCGTCAAGCGCTCGCACCCGTTCGAAGGCATCGTGCCGAACCTCGAGCGCCGCTACCGCGAAACCGAGTCGGCCACCGTGCGTGAAGAGCTGGCCAAGTTCCTCGGCACCCAGCCCTGCCCGGACTGTCGCGGCACCCGCCTGCGCCGCGAAGCCCGCCACGTGTGGGTTGGCGAGAAAACCCTGCCAGCGGTGACCAACCTGCCGATCGGTGAGGCCAGCAGCTATTTCGGTGACCTGAGCCTGACCGGCCGGCGCGGCGAAATCGCGGCAAAGATCCTCAAGGAGATTTGCGAGCGCCTGCAGTTCCTGGTCAACGTCGGCCTCGACTACCTGACCCTCGACCGCAGTGCCGATACGCTGTCTGGCGGTGAGGCCCAGCGTATCCGCCTGGCCAGCCAGATTGGTGCCGGCCTGGTCGGGGTCATGTACATCCTCGACGAACCGTCCATCGGCCTTCATCAACGGGACAACGACCGCCTGCTGGCCACCCTCAACCACCTGCGCGACCTGGGCAACACGGTGATCGTGGTTGAACACGACGAGGACGCCATACGTCTGGCCGACTACGTGGTGGACATCGGCCCAGGTGCCGGCGTGCACGGTGGCCAGATCGTCGCTGAGGGCTCGCCACAGGAGGTCATGGACCACCCTGACTCGCTGACCGGCAAGTACCTGTCCGGGCGCAAGAAGATCGTCGTGCCCGCCAAGCGCACCCCGCGCGACAAGAAACTGCAGCTAAAGCTCAAGGGCGCACGTGGCAACAACCTGCAGAACGTCGATCTGGAAATCCCGATCGGCCTGCTGACCTGCGTGACCGGCGTATCCGGCTCGGGCAAGTCGACGTTGATCAACAACACGCTGTTCCCCCTCGCGGCCACCGCCCTGAACGGCGCGAGCACCCTGGAACCTGCCCCGCACACCAGCATGGATGGCCTGCAGCACCTGGACAAGGTCGTGGATATCGACCAGAGCCCGATCGGCCGCACACCGCGCTCGAACCCGGCTACCTACACCGGTATCTTCACGCCGATTCGCGAGCTGTTCTCCGGCGTACCGGAATCGCGCTCGCGCGGCTACGGTCCGGGGCGCTTCTCGTTCAACGTCAAGGGTGGCCGTTGCGAGGCCTGCCAGGGGGATGGCCTTATCAAGGTCGAGATGCACTTCCTGCCGGACATCTACGTGCCCTGCGACGTTTGCAAGAGCAAGCGCTACAACCGCGAAACCCTGGAGATCAAGTACAAGGGCAAGAACATCCACGAAGTGCTGGAAATGACCATCGAGGATGCCCGTGCGTTCTTCGATGCGGTACCAGCGTTGGCGCGCAAGCTGCAAACGCTGATGGACGTGGGGCTTTCGTACATCAAGCTGGGGCAATCGGCGACCACCCTGTCCGGTGGCGAGGCACAACGTGTGAAGCTCTCTCGCGAGTTGTCCAAGCGTGACACCGGCAAGACCCTCTACATCCTCGACGAGCCGACCACCGGCCTGCACTTCGCCGACATCCAGCAGCTGCTGGACGTTCTGCATCGCCTGCGTGACCACGGCAACACCGTGGTAGTGATCGAGCACAACCTGGATGTGATCAAGACTGCCGACTGGCTGGTGGACCTGGGGCCGGAGGGTGGTTCCAAGGGCGGGCAGATCATCGCCTGCGGGACGCCTGAGGAGCTGACCAAGATGAAGCAGTCTTATACCGGGCACTACCTCAAGCCGCTGCTGGAGCGTGACCGGGCCTGACGGTTG
Organism: Pseudomonas sp. 382; assembly: GCF_002759075.1. Classification (NCBI taxonomy): domain Bacteria; kingdom Pseudomonadati; phylum Pseudomonadota; class Gammaproteobacteria; order Pseudomonadales; family Pseudomonadaceae; genus Pseudomonas; species Pseudomonas sp. 382. The sequence goes on along the minus strand of NZ_PEMX01000009.1, from coordinate 36,854 downwards.
GCGCTGGCGTGAAAAAGCCCCTGGTACCGTTGGTGCCAGGGGCTTTTTCATGACGCTGTGGATAACTTACATCTGCGACTGCAGGTAATTCTCCAGGCCGATGGCCTTGATCAGACCCTGCTGCTTCTCCAGCCAGTAGGTGTGATCTTCTTCGGTATCAGCCAACTGCGCGCGCAGGATGTCGCGGCTGATGTAGTCCTTGTGCAGTTCGCACAACTCGATGCCTTTGCACAGAGCGCCACGCACCTTGTACTCGAGCTTGAGGTCGGCCTCGATCATTTCCGGCACGGTGCTGCCCACTTCGAGATCATCCGCGCGCATGTCCGGAGTGCCTTCGAGCATGAGGATACGACGCATCAGGGCATCAGCGTGCTGCGTCTCTTCTTCCATCTCGTGGTTGATACGCTCGTAGAGCTTGGTCAGGCCCCAGTCTTCGTACATGCGCGAGTGGATGAAGTACTGATCGCGAGCGGCCAGTTCGCCCTTCAGCAACGTGACGAGATAGTTGATAACGTCCGGGTGACCTTGCATCGCCCTGCTTCTCCCTGTGAAAACGACTAATGCACATAGTGTGAACCAGCTTTTGCGCGCGGTCACTGAAAAATGCGCAATTAGAAGCAAAAAATCGGTTAAACAGTAGTGATATTCATTGAAAAACCGCCCAAATGAGGGCGGTTCTTCTTATCACTTCGACTTAGGCGAGATTCACCCCCAATGCCTTGGCGATGCCTTCGCCGTAGGCCGGGTCAGCCTTGTAGAAGTACTGCAACTGGCGCTGAATCACATCTTCGCTGACGCCCGCCATGGCGCCGGCGATATTACTGATCAGCAGCGCCTTCTGCTCGTCACTCATCAGGCGGAACAGCGCGCCGGCGTGGCTGTAGTAATCGTTGTCCTCGCGGTGATTGTGACGGTCCGCCGCACCGCTGAGAGCCAGTGCGGGTTCGGCGTAGCGTGGCGACTGCTTTGGCGCATCAGCGTGGCTGTTGGGCTCGTAGTTCGGCGCACTGCCGTAACTGCCCATGGCCATCGAACCATCGCGCTGGTAGCTGTTCACCGGGCTACGTGGGGCGTTCACCGGCAGTTGCTGGTGGTTGGTACCCACACGGTAGCGGTGTGCATCGGCGTAAGCGAATACGCGGCCCTGCAGCATGCGGTCTGGCGACAAGCCTACACCCGGGACCATGTTGCTCGGGCCGAATGCCGCCTGCTCCACTTCGGCGAAATAGTTGAGCGGGTTGCGGTTGAGCTCCAGCACACCGACTTCGATCAGCGGGTAGTCTTTTTGCGACCAGGTCTTGGTCACATCGAACGGGTTCTCGTCGCGGTTGGCCGCCTCGGCCTCGCTCATCACCTGGATGCACACGGTCCAGCGCGGGAAGTCACCACGCTCGATAGCCTCGAACAGGTCACGCTGGGCGTAGTCCGGGTCGGTACCGGCCAGGCGCGCTGCATCGGCCGGAGTCAGGTTCTTGATACCTTGCTGAGTCTTGAAGTGCCACTTGACCCAAGTGCGCTCGCCTTGGCCATTGACCAGGCTGTAGGTGTGGCTGCCAAACCCGTGCATATGCCGGTAACCGTCTGGAATGCCGCGGTCGGAGAACAGGATCGTGACCTGGTGCAGGGCCTCGGGCGAATGCGACCAGAAGTCCCACATCATCTGGGCGTTCTTCAGGTTGGTTTGCGGGTGGCGCTTCTGGGTGTGGATAAAATCCGGGAACTTGAGCGGATCTCGGATGAAGAACACCGGGGTGTTGTTGCCCACGATGTCCCAGTTGCCTTCCTCGGTGTAGAACTTGACCGCAAAGCCACGCGGATCGCGCTCGGTATCTGCCGAGCCACGCTCGCCACCAACCGTCGAGAAGCGCAGGAAGGTCTCGGTCTGCTTGCCAATCTGTTCGAACAGCTTGGCACTGGTGTACGAGGTGATATCGCGGGTGACGGTGAAGGTACCGTAGGCACCCGAGCCTTTCGCATGCACACGACGCTCAGGGATGTTCTCGCGGTTGAAGTGGGCAAGCTTTTCGATCAGGTGGAAGTCGTCGAGCAGCAGCGGGCCACGCGGGCCGGCGGAGCGGGAATTCTGGTTGTCGGCTACAGGTGCACCGCTGGCGGTGGTGAGAAGTTTGCTCATGGGCTCTCCTTATCGGTCTTCGAGTGCCGGCTAAACGGCTTGGGAAGAAGTATCGATGAGCGGTCACCTCAGAACAAATTCATTACATGAGTTACATCAATAGAAATAAACAATACCTGCAAGAACAAAAAACCGGGCACTAGGCCCGGTTCTTTGTAGCAGACAGAACGTCTTACTCAGCAGCTTCTACAGCACCGCCGACCGGACGATCAACCAGCTCGACGTACGCCATAGGCGCGTTGTCGCCAGCGCGGAAACCGCACTTCAGGATGCGCAGGTAGCCGCCCTGACGGGTGGCGTAACGCTTGCCCAGGTCGTTGAACAGTTTGCCAACAGCGGACTTCGAACGGGTACGATCGAAGGCCAGACGACGGTTAGCAACGCTGTCTTCCTTGGCCAGGGTGATCAGCGGCTCGGCAACGCGGCGCAGTTCCTTGGCTTTCGGCAGGGTGGTTTTGATCAGCTCGTGCTCGATCAACGACACTGCCATGTTCTGGAACATAGCCTTGCGGTGAGAGCTGGTACGGCTCAGGTGACGTCCACTTTTACGATGACGCATGATTCATTCCTTACCAAACACTACGTTCGGTGATTACGACGATCAGGCGGTCGCCTTGTCGTCTTTCTTAAGACTTGCAGGCGGCCAGTTGTCGAGGCGCATGCCGAGAGACAGACCACGAGAGGCCAGGACGTCCTTGATTTCAGTCAGGGACTTCTTGCCCAGGTTAGGAGTCTTCAACAGCTCTACTTCGGTACGCTGAATCAGGTCGCCGATGTAGTAGATGTTCTCCGCCTTGAGGCAGTTGGCCGAACGTACAGTCAGTTCCAGGTCGTCAACCGGGCGCAGCAGGATCGGATCGATCTCGTCTTCCTGCTCGACTACGACAGGCTCGCTGTCACCCTTGAGGTCGACGAACGCGGCCAACTGCTGTTGCAGGATGGTCGCAGCGCGGCGGATAGCCTCTTCAGGATCCAGGGTGCCGTTGGTTTCCAGATCAATGACCAGCTTGTCCAGGTTGGTACGCTGTTCAACACGGGCGTTTTCGACCACATAGGCGATACGACGCACCGGGCTGAACGAAGCGTCCAGCTGCAGACGGCCAATGCTACGGCTTTCGTCTTCGTCGGCTTGACGGGAGTCAGCCGGCTCGTAACCACGACCACGAGCTACGGTGAGCTTCATGTTCAGGGCGCCGTTGGACGCCAGGTTCGCGATTACGTGATCGGGGTTGACGATCTCGACATCGTGATCCAGCTGAATATCGGCAGCGGTAACCACCCCCGAACCCTTTTTCGACAAGGTCAGCGTAACTTCGTCACGACCGTGCAGTTTGATAGCCAGGCCTTTCAGGTTCAACAGGATTTCAATGACGTCTTCCTGAACACCTTCGATCGCGGAGTACTCGTGGAGTACGCCATCGATCTCGGCCTCGACTACTGCACAGCCAGGCATGGAGGACAACAGGATGCGGCGCAGCGCGTTGCCCAGGGTATGGCCGAAACCACGCTCGAGAGGCTCGAGCGTAATCTTGGCGCGGGTCGGACTGACTACCTGCACATCAATATGGCGGGGAGTCAGGAACTCATTTACCGAAATCTGCATGGATGCACCTATTTTCTAGCCCTTACTTGGAGTAGAGCTCGACAATCAGGTTTTCGTTGATGTCGGCAGACAGATCGCCACGAGCAGGAACGTTCTTGAAAACGCCCGACTTCTTAGCAGAATCTACGTCTACCCACTCAACGCGGCCACGCTGGGCGCACAGTTCAAGGGCTTGAACAATGCGCAGCTGGTTCAGCGACTTCTCGCGAACCGCGACCACGTCACCCGGACGAACTTGGTAGGATGGAATATTTACAGTCTTACCGTTGACGCTGATCGCCTTGTGCGAAACCAGCTGACGGGATTCGGAACGAGTCGAACCGAAGCCCATACGGTAAACGACGTTATCCAGACGGCACTCGAGCAGTTGCAGCAGGTTCTCACCAGTTGCGCCTTTTTTCGAGGCAGCAGCTTGGTAGTAACCGCGGAACTGACGCTCCAGAACACCGTAGATACGACGGACTTTTTGCTTCTCGCGCAGCTGGGTACCGTAGTCGGACTGACGGCCACGGCGCTGACCGTGGATACCTGGGGCTGCTTCGATGTTGCACTTCGATTCCAGAGCGCGAACGCCGCTCTTCAGGAACAGGTCGGTGCCTTCACGACGAGACAGTTTGCATTTTGGACCAATGTAACGTGCCATTCTTCTGTCTCCTGATTACACGCGACGCTTCTTCGGCGGACGGCACCCGTTGTGCGGGATAGGCGTCACGTCGGTGATGCTGGCGATCTTGTAGCCGCAGCTGTTCAATGCACGAACGGCGGATTCACGACCTGGACCTGGGCCCTTGACGTTGACGTCGAGGTTCTTCAGACCATATTCCAGCGCAGCTTGACCAGCACGCTCAGCAGCGATCTGAGCTGCGAACGGGGTGGATTTGCGCGAACCACGGAAACCCGAACCACCGGAAGTAGCCCAGGACAATGCGTTGCCCTGACGGTCGGTGATGGTCACGATGGTGTTGTTGAAAGACGCATGGATGTGGGCGATGCCATCAACCACTGTCTTTTTGACTTTTTTACGAGGACGAGCAGCAGGTTTTGCCATGTCTATATTCCTGGGCGATTACTTGCGGATCGGCTTACGCGGGCCCTTACGGGTGCGTGCGTTGGTCTTGGTGCGCTGACCGCGAACCGGCAGACCTTTACGATGACGCAGGCCGCGGTAGCAACCCAGGTCCATCAAGCGCTTGATCTTCATGTTGATGTCACGACGCAGGTCACCTTCGGTGGTGAACTTCGCGACTTCGCCACGCAGGGTTTCGATTTGCTCGTCGCTCAGATCCTTGATCTTTGCGGCTGGGTTGACACCAGCGTCTGCACAGATCTTCTGTGCAGTAGTGCGACCGACACCATAGATGTAGGTCAGCGAGATAACAGTATGCTTGTTATCTGGAATGTTGACGCCTGCAATACGGGCCATTCAGTGGGACTCCAATTGACAGCTACCTACGCCCCGGAAGCCAAGAAATAGGGCGCGAGATAATATCGCTGTAGAAACGAATAATCAACCCAGCAGCACACTAGCTGCTGGGTTTGAAGCGCAGATCACACTCAGCCTTGGCGCTGTTTGTGACGCGGTTCCGCGCTGCAGATCACTCGTACGACGCCTTCGCGACGGATGATCTTGCAGTTGCGGCACAGCTTTTTCACCGATGCACGAACTTTCATTACCGACTCCTCGAACCTTAGGGGCGTATCAGCGCAGCAGACCGCTGCCACCGTAGCCTTTCAGGTTGGCTTTCTTCATCAGGGATTCGTACTGGTGCGAAACGAGGTGCGATTGTACTTGGGACATGAAGTCCATCACAACCACTACCACAATCAGCAACGAGGTCCCGCCAAGGTAGAACGGCACATTTGCTGCCACCACCAGGAACTGGGGCAGAAGGCAGACGGCCATCATGTAAAGAGCACCGAACATGGTCAGACGAGTCAGAACGCCATCAATGTAGCGTGCGGACTGCTCACCAGGACGGATACCCGGAATAAAGGCACCGGACTTCTTCAGGTTTTCCGCTACGTCTTTCGGGTTGAACATCAACGCTGTGTAGAAGAAGCAGAAGAAAATGATCCCTGCACTAAACAGCAGAATGTTCAACGGCTGACCAGGAGCGATCGACTGCGAGATGTCCTGCAGCCAGCCCATACCTTCGGACTGACCGAACCAGGCACCCAGCGAAGCCGGGAACAGCAGAATGCTGCTCGCGAAAATGGCCGGGATAACCCCTGCCATGTTCACCTTCAGCGGCAAGTGGCTGGTCTGCGCGGCAAAGACCTTGCGGCCCTGCTGACGCTTGGCGTAGTGAACGGCGATACGACGCTGACCACGCTCAATGAACACCACGAAACCGATGATCGCTACTGCAAGCAAACCGATTGCGACCAGGGCGAAAATGTTGATATCGCCTGTGCGTGCAGACTCGAAAGACTGCCCGATTGCTCTCGGAAGACCGGCAACGATACCTGCGAAGATCAACATCGAGATACCGTTACCCACACCGCGCTCGGTGATCTGCTCACCCAGCCACATCATGAACATCGCGCCTGCCACGAAGGTGGAGACAGCAACGACATAGAAGCCGAGCCCTACAGAAAACGCCACGCCCTGGTTGGCCAGGCCAATGGACATGCCAATGGCTTGAACCAGTGCCAGGATAACGGTGCCGTAGCGGGTGTACTGGCTGATCTTGCGACGGCCAGCTTCACCTTCCTTCTTCAACTGCTCCAGTTGCGGGCTGACCGCCGTCATCAGCTGCATGATGATCGATGCCGAGATGTACGGCATGATCCCCAATGCAAAGATGCTCATGCGCTCGAGCGCGCCACCGGAAAACATGTTGAACAAGCTAAGAATGGTCCCCTCATTCTGCCGAAACAGATCCGCCAGACGGTCTGGATTGATGCCAGGAACCGGGATATGCGCACCTATCCGATAGACGATGATCGCCATGAACAGAAAGCGCAGACGAGCCCAGAGTTCCGACATCCCGCCCTTACCGAGCGAAGAGAGAGCACCTTGCTTAGCCATTTATTCCTCGAATTTGCCGCCAGCTGCTTCGATAGCCGCACGCGCACCCTTGGTGGCTGCGATGCCCTTGATGGTGACTGCGCGAGTGACTTCGCCAGACAGCATGATTTTCACACGCTGTACGTTCTGGCCAATCACGTTGGCGTCCTTCAGGGACTGTACGGAAACCACGTCGCCTTCCACCTTGGCCAGCTCGGACAGACGCACTTCAGCGCGGTCCATGGCTTTCAGGGAAACGAAGCCGAATTTCGGCAGACGACGGTGCAGCGGCTGTTGACCGCCTTCGAAGCCAGGAGCGATCGAACCACCGGAACGGGAGGTCTGACCTTTGTGGCCACGGCCGCCGGTCTTACCCAGACCGCTACCGATACCACGACCTGGACGATGCTTCTCGCGACGGGAACCCGGCGCTGGACTCAGATCATTGAGTTTCATCGATTAACCCTCGACCTTCAGCATGTAGTAAGCCTTGTTGATCATCCCGCGGTTCTCGGGAGTATCCTGGACTTCTACAGTGTGACCGATGCGACGCAGACCCAGACCTTTAACGCACAGTTTGTGGTTAGGCAGGCGGCCCGAGACGCTCTTGATCAGCGTTACTTTTACGGTTGCCATGATTAGAAGATCTCCTCAACGCTCTTGCCGCGCTTGGCAGCAATGGACTCAGGAGATTGCATGGCTTTCAGACCCTTGAAGGTGGCGTAAACCACGTTCACTGGGTTGGTCGAACCGTAGCACTTGGCCAGGACGTTCTGAACACCAGCAACTTCCAGGACGGCACGCATTGCACCGCCGGCGATGATACCGGTACCTTCCGAGGCAGGCTGCATGTAAACCTTCGAGGCGCCGTGGGCAGCCTTGGTGGCGTACTGCAGGGTGGTGCCCTTCAGGTCAACCTGGATCATGTTGCGACGTGCAGCTTCCATGGCTTTCTGGATCGCAGCAGGTACTTCGCGCGACTTGCCACGGCCAAAACCAACGCGACCCTTGCCATCACCCACCACGGTCAGTGCGGTGAAGGTGAAGATACGGCCGCCTTTTACGGTTTTAGCTACGCGGTTAACTTGAACCAGCTTCTCGATGTAGCCTTCGTCGCGCTTTTGATCGTTATTTGCCATAACTTAGAACTCCAGCCCGCCTTCACGAGCAGCATCAGCCAGCGCTTTGACGCGGCCATGGTACTTGAAGCCGGAACGGTCAAAGGCAACTTGAGATACACCGGCGGCTTTCGCGCGCTCAGCTACCAGCTTGCCAACCTTAGTGGCCGCGTCGATGTTGCCAGTGGCGCCATCACGCAGGTCTTTGTCCAAGGTCGAGGCGCTTGCCAGAACCTTGCTGCCGTCGGCCGAAATGACCTGGGCGTAGATGTGCTGCGAGGAGCGGAACACGCACAGGCGCACGACTTCGAGTTCGTGCATCTTGAGACGTGCTTTGCGAGCGCGACGCAGTCGAATAACTTTTTTGTCGGTCATTTGCTAGGCCCTACTTCTTCTTGGCTTCTTTACGACGGACTGCTTCGTCCGCGTAACGCACACCCTTGCCTTTGTAAGGCTCTGGCGGACGGAACCCGCGGATTTCAGCGGCCACCTGACCTACCAGCTGCTTGTCGATACCCTTGATCAGGATGTCGGTCTGGCTAGGAGTTTCAGCGGTGATGCCGGCTGGCAGTTCGTAGTCCACTGGGTGAGAGAAGCCCAGGGCCAGGTTCAGGACGGTGCCTTTGGCCTGTGCCTTGTAACCAACACCGACCAGCTGGAGCTTGCGCTCGAAGCCTTGGCTTACGCCTTGGACCATGTTGTTGACCAGAGCTCGGGTAGTACCGGCCATGGCGCGAGCTTGCTGGTCACCATTGCGAGCGACGAAACGCAGCTCACCAGACTCTTCGGTAACTTCAACAGACGAGTGAACGTTCAGTTCGAGAGTACCTTTGGCACCCTTCACCGAAAGCTGCTGGCCGGCGAATTTGACTTCGACACCAGAAGGCAGCTTAACGGGGTTCTTAGCGACGCGAGACATGTCTATCCCCCCTTAGAACACTGTGCAGAGAACTTCGCCGCCGACACCGGCAGCGCGCGCAGCGCGATCAGTCATCACACCTTTGTTGGTGGAGACAATAGACACGCCCAGGCCGCCACGTACTTTCGGCAGCTCAGCGACGGACTTGTACTGGCGCAGGCCTGGACGGCTGGAGCGCTTCAGTTCCTCGATGACCGGACGGCCTTCGAAGTACTTCAGTTCGATCGACAGGGAAGGCTTGGCTTCACCAGTAACCTGGTAGCCAGCGATGTAACCTTCGTCCTTCAGAACTTTGGCAACCGCGACCTTCAGGGTGGAGGAAGGCATGCTTACGACGGACTTTTCAGCCATCTGGGCATTACGGATGCGAGTTAGCATGTCCGCTAACGGGTCCTGCATACTCATGGGCTAGATGCTCCTGATACAAGAAATATTAGCCTTGCGGCTATCACAACCACCCAAGCGGGCAGGGTAAAAAACCCAGGCTCAGGTGAGCCGGTCATTCTAGACATAAGGCAGAAACGAAACAAGCCCCACGAGGGGGCTTGTTTGTTGGCGAGGTCACCGATGGTCGGAAGATTGCTCCCCGTCCACCGGGATCACACCTGCAGGGATTACCAGGAGGCTTTGACCAGACCCGGTACGTCACCGCGCATTGCAGCTTGACGCAGCATGTTACGGCCCAGGCCGAACTTACGGTATACACCGTGAGGACGACCAGTCAGGCGGCAACGGTTGCGCAGACGCGCAGCGCTGGCATCACGTGGCTGCTTCTGCAGAGCGACAACGGCAGCGAAACGCTCTTCTGGAGAGGCGTTCAGGTTGACGATGGTCGCTTTCAGCTCAGCACGCTTTTTGGCGAACTTGGCTACCGTGAGCTGACGCTTCAGCTCGCGGTTTTTCATGCTCTTCTTGGCCATTTTCCTACTCCAATCAGTTGCGGAACGGGAATTTGAATGCACGCAGCAGAGCGCGGCCTTCGTCATCCGAACGAGCAGTGGTGGTCAGGGTGATGTCCAAACCGCGCAGAGCATCGATCTTGTCGTAGTCGATTTCCGGGAAGATGATCTGCTCTTTCACGCCCATGCTGTAGTTGCCACGGCCATCGAAGGACTTGGCATTCAGGCCGCGGAAGTCGCGTACCCGAGGCAGGGAGATCGCCAGCAGGCGGTCCAGGAATTCGTACATCTTGTCGCTACGCAGGGTCACCTTGACGCCGATCGGCCATCCTTCACGGACTTTGAAGCCCGCGATGGATTTACGAGCGAAAGTCACGACCGGCTTTTGACCGGTGATCTTTTCCAGGTCGGCAACAGCGTGCTCGATGACTTTCTTGTCGCCGATCGCTTCGCCCAGACCCATGTTCAGGGTGATCTTGGTAACGCGCGGAACTTCCATCACGTTCGACAGCTTAAGTTCTTCCTTAAGCTTAGGAGCGATTTCGTTCCGGTAAATCTCTTTCAGTCGTGCCATGGTCTTCTACCTAGCAGTGTTCAAGCATCAACCGCTTTTTGGGTCGACTTGAAGACACGAATTTTCTTACCGTCTTCTACTTTGAAACCAACGCGGTCAGCCTTGTTGGTTTCGCCGTTGAAGATGGCAACGTTGGAAGCGTGCAGAGGCGCTTCTTTTTCGACGATACCGCCCTGAACGCCCGCCATCGGGTTAGGCTTGGTATGACGCTTGACCAGGTTCACACCACCGACGACCAGACGGTCATCAGCCAGAACCTTCAGCACCTTACCGCGCTTACCTTTGTCTTTGCCGGCGATCACGATGATCTCGTCGTCACGACGAATCTTTTGCATGTCGGATCTCCTTACAGCACTTCAGGGGCGAGCGAGACGATCTTCATGAACTTCTCAGTACGAAGTTCACGGGTCACTGGCCCGAAGATGCGAGTGCCGATCGGCTCTTGCTTGGTGTTCAGCAGAACAGCAGCGTTGCCGTCGAAACGAATGATGGAACCGTCAGCGCGACGTACACCGTGACGGGTACGGACGACAACAGCAGTCATCACTTGGCCTTTTTTGACCTTACCGCGTGGAATTGCTTCCTTGACGGTTACTTTGATGATGTCACCGATGCCGGCGTAACGGCGGTGCGAACCGCCGAGAACCTTGATGCACATGACGCGACGAGCGCCGCTGTTATCGGCCACATCGAGCATGGATTGAGTCTGAATCATAAAATTTCTCCGACCCCTAGCCCTTAGACTTCAACAGCGCGTTCGAGGACTTCAACCAGTGCCCAGGACTTGGTCTTGGCCAGCGGACGGGTTTCACGGATGGAAACCTTGTCGCCGATTTTGCACTGGTTGGATTCGTCGTGCGCGTGCAGCTTAGTCGAACGCTTAACGTATTTACCGTAGATCGGGTGCTTTACGCGACGCTCGATCAGAACGGTGATGGTCTTGTCCATTTTGTCGCTGACGACACGGCCAGTCAGCGTACGGACGGTTTTTTCAGCTTCAGCCATGATCACTTACCTGCCTGCTGGTTAAGCACAGTTTTCACGCGAGCGATGTCACGCTTAACTTGCGAGAGCAGGTGCGACTGCCCCAACTGGCCAGTTGCCTTCTGCATACGCAGATTGAACTGGTCGCGCAGCAAGCCGAGCAGTTGCTCATTCAGTTGCTGTGCAGATTTTTCACGAAGTTCATTCGCTTTCATCACATCACCGTCCGCTTAACAAAGGAGGTGGCGAGAGGCAGCTTTGCAGCAGCCAGGGCGAAAGCTTCGCGCGCCAGCTCTTCAGAAACACCCTCGATCTCGTACAGGACTTTGCCTGGCTGGATCTGGGCAACCCAGTATTCCACGGAACCTTTACCTTTACCCATACGAACCTCGAGAGGCTTCTTGGAGATCGGCTTGTCCGGGAACACACGGATCCAGATCTTGCCGCCACGCTTGACGTGACGGGTCAGCGCACGACGTGCGGACTCGATCTGGCGAGCGGTGAGGCGACCGCGAGCAACAGCTTTCAGGGCGAATTCGCCGAAGCTGACTTTGCTACCGCGCAGTGCCAGACCACGGTTGTGGCCAGTCATCTGCTTGCGGAATTTTGTACGCTTTGGTTGCAACATTTGGCGTACCCCTTACTTAGCAGCTTTTTTACGAGGCGCTGGTGCTTGTGGTTTCAGTTCTTCTTGGCGACCACCAATAACTTCGCCTTTGAAGATCCAAACCTTCACACCGATCACACCGTAAGTGGTGTGAGCTTCGTAGGTGTTGTAGTCGATATCGGCACGCAGGGTGTGCAGCGGCACACGACCTTCGCGATACCACTCGGTACGAGCAATCTCAGCACCGCCGAGACGACCGCTCACCTGGATCTTGATGCCCTTGGCACCAATACGCATGGCGTTCTGTACGGCGCGCTTCATGGCGCGACGGAACATTACGCGGCGTTCCAGCTGCTGAGCTACGCTCTGCGCAACCAGCATAGCGTCGAGTTCCGGCTTGCGGATCTCTTCGATGTTGATGTGCACAGGCACACCCATCTGCTTGGTCAGGTCCTGACGCAGCTTCTCGACATCTTCACCTTTCTTCCCGATAACGATACCTGGACGAGCGGTGTGGATGGTGATGCGTGCAGTTTGAGCCGGACGATGAATATCGATACGGCTTACGGACGCGCTTTTTAGTTTGTCTTGGAGGTACTCACGCGTTTTCAGATCCTTCAACAGGTAATCTGCGTAAGTAGCACCGTCTGCGTACCAGACGGAGGTGTGCTCCTTGACGATTCCCAGGCGAATGCCAGTGGGATGTACTTTCTGACCCATCTGATCGACTCCGTTACTTGTCCGCAACCTTGACAGTGATATGGCAAGACCGCTTGACGATGCGATCAGCACGGCCCTTGGCACGTGGCATGATGCGCTTCAGCGAACGCCCTTCGTTGACGAAGACGGTGGAGACCTTCAGGTCATCAACGTCTGCGCCTTCGTTGTGTTCGGCGTTGGCTACGGCCGACTCGAGGACTTTCTTCATGATTTCAGCGGCTTTTTTGCTGCTGAAGGCCAACAGGTTGAGCGCTTCGCCCACCTTCTTCCCGCGGATCTGGTCGGCGACCAAGCGGGCTTTCTGGGCGGAGATGCGAGCGCCCGACAACTTAGCGGCTACTTCCATTTCCTTACCCCTTAACGCTTGGCTTTCTTGTCAGCCACGTGCCCGCGATAGGTGCGGGTACCGGCGAACTCGCCCAGTTTGTGGCCGACCATGTCTTCGTTCACGAGAACTGGGACATGCTGACGACCGTTGTGAACCGCGATGGTCAGACCGACCATTTGTGGCAGGATCATCGAACGGCGCGACCAGGTTTTAACTGGCTTGCGATCGTTCTTCTCCACCGCCACTTCGACCTTCTTCAACAGGTGAAGATCGATAAAAGGACCTTTTTTCAGAGAACGTGGCACTGTCGTATCCCTCTAGTTACTTGCGACGACGGACGATCATGTTGTCGGTACGCTTATTACCGCGGGTCTTCGCACCCTTGGTTGGGAAGCCCCATGGCGATACCGGATGACGACCACCGGAGGTACGACCTTCACCACCACCATGTGGGTGGTCAACCGGGTTCATGGCAACACCACGAACGGTTGGGCGAACGCCGCGCCAGCGTTTGGCACCAGCTTTACCCAGCGAACGCAGGCTGTGCTCGGAGTTCGAGACTTCACCCAGGGTCGCACGGCACTCAGCCAGGACTTTACGCATTTCACCAGAGCGCAGACGCAGGGTCACGTAGACACCTTCACGAGCGATCAGCTGAGCCGAAGCACCAGCGGAACGTGCGATCTGAGCACCTTTACCCGGCTTCAGTTCGATGCCGTGAATGGTGCTACCTACTGGAATGTTGCGCAGCTGCAGGGAGTTACCGGCCTTGATTGGGGCCAGGGCACCTGCGATCAGCTGGTCGCCAGCGCTCACGCCTTTAGGGGCGATGATGTAGCGACGCTCACCGTCTGCGTAGCACAGCAGGGCGATGTGAGCAGTACGGTTTGGATCGTATTCGATACGCTCGACAGTGGCTGGGATGCCATCTTTGTCGTTGCGACGGAAGTCGACCAGACGGTAATGCTGCTTATGACCACCACCAACGTGACGAGTGGTAATGCGGCCATTGTTGTTACGACCACCAGACTTCGATTTTTTCTCGATCAGCGGTGCGTGAGGAGCGCCTTTGTGCAGCTCCTTGTTGACCACCTTGACCACGAAACGGCGGCCAGGGGAAGTCGGTTTGCATTTAACGATTGCCATGATGCACCCCTTCCTTACTCAGCACTGCTGCTGAAATCGAGATCTTGGCCTGGCTGAAGGGAGACGATCGCCTTCTTCCAGTCATTACGCTTGCCCAGACCACGTGCGGTACGCTTGGTTTTACCCAGAACGTTAACAGTCGACACGTTTTCAACTTTTACGTTGAACAGGCCTTCGACAGCTTTCTTGATTTCCAGCTTGGTTGCATCGGTAGCAACCTTGAATACGAACTGGCCTTTTTTCTCAGCCAGAACGGTAGCCTTCTCGGAAACGTGCGGGCCAAGGAGGACTTTGAATACGCGTTCCTGGTTCATCCCAGCAGCTCCTCGAATTTCTTCACGGCCGAGACGGTGATCAACACCTTCTCGTATGCGATCAGACTGACCGGGTCGGAACCTTGAACGTCACGTACATCGACGTGCGGCAGGTTGCGAGCAGCCAGGTACAGGTTCTGATCAACAGCGTCGGAAACGATCAGTACGTCGTTCAGACCCATGCCGTTCAGCTTGTTCAGCAGATCTTTGGTTTTCGGCGCTTCAACAGCGAAGTCCTGAACCACGACCAGACGGTCGCTACGCACCAGCTCAGCGAGGATGGAGCGCAGGGCTGCGCGGTACATCTTCTTGTTGAGCTTCTGCGAGTGATCTTGAGGACGAGCTGCGAAGGTTACACCACCGCCACGCCAGATCGGACCACGAGTGGTACCAGCACGAGCACGGCCAGTACCCTTCTGACGCCATGGGCGCTTACCGCCACCGGCCACGTCGGAACGGGTCTTCTGCTGCTTGGTGCCCTGACGGCCGCCAGCCATGTAGGCTACGACTGCTTGGTGTACCAGCGTCTCGTTGAATTCGCCACCGAAAGCCAGTTCGGAAACTTCGATCGCCTGAGCGTCATTTACATTAAGTTGCATGTCAGTATCCCCTTAACCGCGAGCCTTGACAGCTGGACGTACAACCACGTCGCCGCCAGTAGCGCCAGGAACGGCACCCTTGACGAGCAGCAGGTTGCGCTCAGCGTCTACGCGAACTACTTCCAGGGACTGAACAGTCACGCGCTCGGCGCCCATGTGACCGGACATTTTCTTGCCCTTGAACACACGACCAGGAGTCTGGCACTGGCCGATGGAACCTGGGACACGGTGCGACACGGAGTTACCGTGGGTGTTGTCCTGGCCACGGAAGTTCCAGCGCTTGATGGTACCGGCGAAGCCTTTACCTTTGGACTGACCAGTAACGTCAACCAGCTGGCCTGCAGTGAAGAGTTCAGCTTTGATCGAGTCGCCAGCCTGGAACTCGCCTTCTTCAAGACGGAACTCCCAGACACCGCGACCAGCGGCAACGTTGGCCTTGGCGAAGTGACCTGCCTGAGCGGCAGTCACACGCGAAGCACGACGCTCGCCGACAGTGACTTGCACTGCACGGTAGCCATCGGTTTCTTCAGTTTTGAACTGGGTGACACGATTCGGCTCGATCTCAATGACCGTGACCGGAATGGAGACACCTTCTTCGGTGAAAATGCGGGTCATACCGCACTTGCGACCGATTACACCAATAGTCATGTTGTAAACCTCATGAGTGTACGGGGCTTTCACCCGCTATGGCCGCCCATTTCAGAGCGTTACACGACTAGACCGAAGTCTTAGCCGAGGCTGATCTGTACTTCCACACCTGCCGCCAGATCGAGCTTCATCAGCGCGTCAACGGTTTTATCCGTTGGCTGGACGATGTCCAGAACACGCTTATGAGTGCGAATCTCGTACTGGTCACGCGCGTCTTTGTTGACGTGCGGGGAGACCAGAACGGTGAAACGCTCTTTGCGGGTAGGCAGTGGAATTGGACCACGCACTTGTGCACCAGTACGTTTCGCGGTTTCCACGATTTCCTGGGTGGATTGGTCGATCAGGCGATGGTCGAAAGCCTTCAACCTGATACGGATTTGCTGATTTTGCATTGGATTTCAGACTCCAGGCTGTTCCCAACGGACGCACTACGCCCGCTAAAAGGAGGCGTGATTCTATAGACGCCCCAATTTAGTGTCAACCCAATAAAAAAAACCCCCGCTGAGCGGGGGTTTTTTCAATCGGTCGAGTGATTACTCGATGATTTTGGCTACGACGCCGGCGCCGACGGTACGACCGCCTTCACGGATAGCGAAGCGCAGACCGTCTTCCATTGCGATGGTCTTGATCAGGGTAACAGTCATCTGAATGTTGTCACCTGGCATTACCATTTCAACGCCTTCCGGCAGCTCGCAGTTACCGGTCACGTCAGTGGTACGGAAGTAGAACTGAGGACGGTAGCCTTTGAAGAACGGAGTGTGACGGCCGCCTTCTTCCTTCGACAGGACGTAGACTTCTGCGGTGAACTTGGTGTGCGGCTTGACCGAACCTGGCTTGACCAGAACCTGGCCACGCTCAACGTCGTCACGCTTGGTACCACGCAGCAGAACGCCGCAGTTCTCGCCAGCACGGCCTTCGTCCAGCAGCTTGCGGAACATCTCGACACCGGTGCAGGTGGTGGTGGAGGTGTCACGCAGACCAACGATTTCCAGCGGATCCTGAACGCGGACGATACCACGCTCGATACGGCCGGTAACAACGGTACCACGGCCCGAGATCGAGAATACGTCTTCGATTGGCATCAGGAATGGCTGGTCGATGGCACGAACTGGCTCAGGGATGTAGGCATCCAGAGTTTCTACCAGCTTCTTGACAGCGGTAGTACCCATTTCGTTGTCGTCTTTGCCTTCCAGCGCCATACGAGCCGAACCGATGATGATCGGAGTGTCGTCGCCTGGGAAGTCGTAGGTGGACAGCAGGTCGCGAACTTCCATCTCGACCAGTTCCAGCAGCTCAGCGTCGTCTACCAGGTCAGCCTTGTTCAGGAAGACCACGATGTACGGAACGCCAACCTGACGGGACAGCAGGATGTGCTCACGGGTTTGTGGCATCGGACCATCGGCGGCCGAGCAAACCAGGATCGCGCCGTCCATCTGGGCAGCACCGGTGATCATGTTCTTCACGTAGTCAGCGTGACCTGGGCAGTCAACGTGAGCGTAGTGACGAATGTTCGAGTTGTACTCGACGTGAGCGGTGTTGATGGTGATACCGCGTGCTTTTTCTTCTGGAGCCGAGTCGATCTTGTCGAACTCAACGACGGCCGAACCGAAAACTTCGGAGCAGACGCGAGTCAGAGCTGCGGTCAGAGTGGTCTTACCGTGGTCAACGTGGCCGATGGTGCCGACGTTAACGTGGGGAAGGGAACGATCAAATTTTTCTTTAGCCACGACAGTGAACCTCTTGCCTAAAGGGGATTAGCCTTGTTTTTTAACGAGTGCTTCGACGATGTTCGACGGAGCTTCGGCGTATTTGGAGAATTCCATGGAGTAGCTTGCGCGACCCTGAGACATGGAACGAACGTCGGTCGCGTAACCGAACATCTCTCCGAGCGGAACTTCAGCGCGGACGACGCGGCCAGAGACCGACTCATCCATACCCTGTACCAGACCACGACGACGGTTCAGGTCACCCATCACGTCACCCAGGTAGTCTTCCGGGGTTACAACTTCGACCTTCATGATCGGCTCGAGAACCACGCCACCGCCCTTCTGGGCCAGTTGCTTGGTTGCCATCGAAGCAGCGATCTTGAACGCCATTTCGTTGGAGTCGACGTCGTGGTACGAACCATCGAATACCGCGGCCTTCAGGCCGATCAGAGGATAACCGGCAACAACGCCGTTTTTCATCTGCTCTTCGATACCCTTCTGGATCGCAGGGATGTATTCCTTAGGAATCACACCACCAACGACTTCGTTGGCGAACACCAGACCTTCGGTGATGTTGCCCTTGTCGTCCTGATCCGGCTCCGAGAAACGGATCCAGCAGTGACCGAACTGACCACGGCCGCCCGACTGACGAACGAATTTGCCTTCGATTTCGACGTTGGACTTGGTGATCTTCTCGCGGTACGAAACCTGCGGCTTGCCAATGTTGGCTTCGACGTTGAACTCGCGCTTCATGCGGTCAACGAGGATGTCCAGGTGCAGCTCGCCCATACCGGAGATGATGGTCTGGCCGGTTTCTTCGTCGGTCTTGACGCGGAACGACGGGTCTTCCTGGGCCAGTTTGCCCAGAGCGATACCCATCTTCTCCTGGTCAGCCTTGGTTTTCGGCTCTACGGAGAGCGAAATTACCGGCTCAGGGAAGTCCATACGCTCGAGGATGATCGGCTTGTCGGCATTGCACAGGGTGTCACCGGTGGTGACGTCCTTCATGCCGATCAGAGCAGCGATGTCGCCTGCACGTACTTCCTTGATTTCTTCACGCTGGTTGGCGTGCATCTGCACCATACGACCAACGCGCTCTTTCTTGCCCTTGACCGAGTTGACGACGGAGTCACCAGAGGTCAGGAAGCCCGAGTAAACGCGGACGAAGGTCAGAGTACCAACGAACGGGTCGGTGGCAATCTTGAATGCCAGAGCCGAGAACGGCTCGTCATCGCTGGCGTGACGCTCGTCGTACTGCTCAGGAGTGACTTCATCCTTCGGCACTTCGGCCAGATCAGGGTGGATACCCTTGATCGCAGGAATCTCGGTCGGAGCAGGCAGGAAGTCGATGACGGCGTCGAGAACCAGGGGAACGCCCTTGTTCTTGAACGACGAACCGCAGACAGCCGGAACGATCTCGCTGGCCAGGGTGCGCGCGCGCAGGCCTGCCTTGATTTCTTCGACGGTCAGCTCACCTTCTTCAAGGTACTTGTTCATCAGCTCTTCGCTGGCTTCGGCGGCGGCTTCAACCATGTTGTTGCGCCATTCGTTAGCCAGGTCGACCAGATCCGCAGGAATTTCTTCCTCACGGTAGGTAGTACCCTTGTCGTCTTCGTTCCAGTAGATGGCTTTCATCTTGATCAGGTCGACCTGACCCTGGAAATCGTCTTCTGCACCGATAGCCAGCTGGATCGGAACCGGGGTGTGGCCCAGGCGGTTCTTGATCTGGCCGACAACGCGCAGGAAGTTGGCACCGGCACGGTCCATCTTGTTCACGTAGACAACACGTGGAACGCCGTACTTGTTGGCCTGACGCCATACGGTTTCGGACTGCGGCTCAACGCCGGAAGTACCGCAGAACACAACGACCGCGCCGTCGAGTACACGCAGCGAACGCTCAACTTCAATGGTGAAGTCAACGTGGCCGGGGGTATCGATGACGTTTACGCGGTAGTTGTCGTACTGACCACGGGAACCTTTCCAGAAGGTGGTAACGGCAGCGGAGGTAATGGTGATACCGCGCTCCTGCTCCTGCACCATCCAGTCGGTGGTCGCGGCGCCGTCATGCACCTCGCCCATCTTGTGGCTCAGACCTGTGTAGAACAGGATCCGCTCGGTAGTGGTAGTCTTGCCCGCGTCAACGTGGGCGCAGATACCGATGTTACGGTAGCGGTTAATTGCTGTAGTACGAGCCATAAAGCCCTCGCAAAATAATTGATGCTTGAATTAGAAGCGGTAGTGCGAGAACGCTTTGTTGGCTTCAGCCATACGGTGCACGTCTTCACGCTTCTTGACCGCAGCACCCTTGCCTTCGGCAGCATCCAGCAGCTCACCGGCCAGGCGCAGAGCCATCGACTTCTCGCCGCGCTTGCGGGCGTAGTCTACGAGCCAGCGCATTGCCAGAGCGTTACGACGGGATGGACGAACTTCAACCGGAACCTGGTAAGTGGCACCGCCGACACGACGGGACTTTACTTCGACCAGCGGAGCGATGGCGTCGAGAGCTTTCTCGAAGATTTCCAGGGGGTCGCTGTTCTTGCGTGCTTTGACGGTATCCAGGGCACCGTAAACGATGCGCTCGGCTACGGCCTTCTTGCCGCTTTCCATCACGTGGTTCATGAACTTGGCGAGGATCTGGGATCCGTACTTCGGATCGTCAAGGATCTCACGTTTTGCTGCTACACGACGTCTTGGCATGATAAGCCCTCAAACGGTCTTCAGGTTAGCCCGGGACGCGGGTCTTCGACCCCTGCCCGACCTTACTCTTATCGACTCAAAAAAATGGATGTCTGCAAACGGCCGATTACTTCGGACGCTTGGTACCGTATTTCGAACGACCCTGGTTACGGCCTTTAACGCCCGAAGTATCCAGAGAGCCGCGAACGGTGTGGTAACGAACACCTGGCAAGTCTTTTACACGGCCGCCACGGATAAGGACGACGCTGTGCTCTTGCAGGTTGTGGCCTTCACCACCGATGTACGAGGAAACCTCGAAACCGTTGGTCAGACGCACACGGCATACTTTACGCAGTGCCGAGTTAGGTTTTTTCGGCGTGGTGGTGTACACGCGGGTGCACACGCCACGACGCTGCGGGCAGTTCTGCAGCGCAGGAACGTCGGACTTCTCGACCGAACGCTTACGCGGCTGACGTACCAGCTGGTTGATAGTTGCCATCTACTAGCTCCACTGATTGTCTTGCGACTCTATTGTCTTGCAAGAAAGCCAAAAATTGGCGAGACGGAGCCTCACCAAATTTAAGGGTACAAAAGTCTACGGAGGATCTTGCACCCAGTCAAGACGAGGCCCCGGCCCTCCTCGCCCGATCATCGGCAACATTTCATGTCAGCGATGGTCGTTCGAGGTTTGCCGGGGCCCTGCCCTGTACTTAGTTGCCGCTGGAGTTCAGCGCTTCGGTCAGTGCGGCTTCCACCTCACTGGCGCTCACACGCAGCGGTTTGTCGGCATCACGGCGACGCTTGCGCTCGCTGTGGTAGGCCAGACCAGTACCAGCCGGGATCAGACGACCCACGACCACGTTCTCTTTCAGGCCGCGCAGGTAGTCGCGCTTCCCGGTTACAGCCGCTTCGGTCAGTACGCGGGTGGTTTCCTGGAAGGAAGCCGCGGAGATGAACGATTCGGTCGACAGCGAGGCCTTGGTGATACCCAGCAGCACGCGGGTGTATTTGGAGACGAACTTGTCTTCCGCTGCCAGGCGCTCGTTTTCCATCAGCACCTGGGTCAGTTCCATCTGGTCGCCCTTGATGAAGCTGGAGTCACCCGACTCGGCGATCTCGACCTTGCGCAGCATCTGACGCAGGATGGTCTCGATGTGCTTGTCGTTGATCTTAACGCCCTGCAGACGGTAAACGTCCTGGATCTCGTTGACGATGTATTTCGCCAGCGCGCTCACACCCAGCAGACGCAGGATGTCGTGCGGATCGCTCGGGCCGTCGGAGATAACTTCGCCGCGGTTTACCTGTTCGCCTTCGAAGACGTTCAGGTGGCGCCACTTCGGAATCAGCTCTTCGTACGGCTCGCTGCCGTCGGTCGGAGTGATGACCAGACGACGCTTGCCCTTGGTCTCCTTACCGAACGCGATGGTGCCGCTGACTTCAGCCAGAATCGAGGCTTCCTTCGGACGACGCGCTTCGAACAGGTCGGCAACGCGTGGCAGACCACCGGTGATGTCACGGGTCTTCGACGTTTCTTGCGGAATACGCGCGATAACGTCACCAACACCGATCTGGGCACCGTCAGCCACACCCACGAGGGCGTTGGCCGGCAGGAAGTACTGGGCAGGTACGTCGGTACCTGGCAGGTACAGGTCCTTGCCAGCGGCGTCGACCATCTTGATTGCCGGACGGATTTCCTTGCCTGCGGCAGGGCGATCCTTGACGTCCATCACTTCAATGTTGGTCAAGCCGGTCAGCTCATCCGTCTGACGCTTGATGGTGATGTTTTCTTCCATGCCCACGAAGGTCACGGTACCTTTCAGTTCGGTAACGATCGGGTGGGTGTGCGGGTCCCACTTGGCGACGATGGCGCCAGCTTCGACCTTGTCACCTTCCTTGACCGAAATCACCGCACCGTAAGGCAGCTTGTAGCGCTCACGCTCACGACCGAATTCGTCGGCAATGGCCAGCTCGCCGGAACGCGATACGGCAACCAGGTTACCGTCGGCACGCTCAACCTGTTTCAGGTTGTGCAGGCGAACCATACCGCCATTCTTCACCTGGACGCTGTCGGCAGCCGAGGTACGGCTTGCAGCACCACCGATGTGGAACGTACGCATGGTCAGCTGGGTACCCGGCTCACCGATCGACTGTGCAGCGATAACGCCGACAGCTTCACCGATGTTCACCTGGTGACCACGAGCCAGGTCACGACCGTAGCACTTGGCGCAGATACCGAAACGGGTTTCGCAGTTGATCGGCGAACGCACGACCACTTCGTCGATGCTGTTCAGCTCGATGAACTCGACCCACTGCTCGTCGACCAGGGTACCGGCCGGAACGATGACGTCCTCGGTGCCTGGCTTGAACACGTCACGGGCGATGACACGGCCCAGTACACGCTCACCCAGCGGCTCTACAACGTCGCCGCCTTCGATGTGCGGGGTCATCAGCAGGCCCTGGTCGGTGCCGCAGTCGATCTCGGTCACGACCAAGTCTTGTGCAACGTCTACCAGACGACGAGTCAGGTAACCGGAGTTCGCAGTCTTCAGTGCGGTATCCGCCAGACCCTTACGAGCACCGTGGGTCGAGATGAAGTACTGGAGTACGCTCAGACCTTCACGGAAGTTCGCGGTGATCGGCGTCTCGATGATCGAGCCGTCCGGCTTGGCCATCAGGCCACGCATACCAGCCAGCTGACGAATCTGGGCTGCGGAACCCCGCGCACCCGAGTCAGCCATCATGTACATCGAGTTGAAGGACTCTTGGTCGACTTCGTTGCCATCGCGATCGATGACCTTCTCTTTCGAGAGGTTGGCCATCATCGCCTTGGACACTTCGTCGTTCGCCTTCGACCACAAGTCGATGACCTTGTTGTACTTCTCGCCCTGGGTTACCAGGCCGGAGGCGTACTGGCTCTCGATTTCCTTCACTTCGTCGGTAGCGTTACCGATGATGCGGGCTTTCTCGTCCGGGATAACGAAGTCGTTAACACCGATGGAAACGCCGGAAATGGTCGAGTAAGCGAAACCGGTGTACATCAGCTGGTCAGCGAAGATAACGGTCTCTTTCAGACCCACCACGCGGTAGCACTGGTTGATCAGCTTGGAGATCGCCTTCTTTTTCATCGGCTGGTTGACCACGTCGTACGGCAGGCCTGCCGGAACAACCTGGAACAGCAGCGCACGGCCGACGGTGGTGTCGACGATGCGGGTATTCTTGACCACCGAACCGTCACGCTCTCTCACGGTTTCGTTGATACGAACCTTGATTTTCGCGTGCAGGGCAGCTTCGCCGGCGCGGAATACGCGGTCGACTTCCTGCAGGTCGGCAAATACGCGACCTTCGCCCTTGGCGTTGATGGCTTCACGGGTCATGTAGTACAGACCCAGTACAACGTCCTGCGACGGAACGATGATTGGCTCACCGTTGGCTGGCGACAGGATGTTGTTGGTCGACATCATCAGCGCGCGCGCTTCGAGCTGGGCTTCCAGCGTCAGCGGCACGTGAACGGCCATCTGGTCACCGTCGAAGTCGGCGTTGTACGCGGCGCAGACCAGCGGGTGCAGCTGGATGGCCTTACCTTCGATCAGTACCGGTTCGAATGCCTGGATACCCAGACGGTGCAGGGTCGGTGCACGGTTGAGCAGCACGGGGTGTTCGCGAATCACTTCGGCCAAAACGTCCCATACCTCTGGCAGCTCGCGCTCGACCATCTTCTTGGCAGCCTTGATGGTGGTCGCCAGACCACGCATTTCCAGCTTGCCGAAAATGAACGGCTTGAACAGCTCGAGCGCCATCTTCTTCGGCAGACCACACTGGTGCAGACGCAGGGTCGGGCCTACGGTAATTACCGAACGGCCGGAGTAGTCCACACGCTTACCGAGCAAGTTCTGACGGAAGCGACCTTGCTTACCTTTGATCATGTCGGCCAGGGACTTCAGCGGACGCTTGTTCGAGCCAGTGATGGCGCGACCGCGACGACCGTTGTCCAGCAGGGCGTCGACCGCTTCCTGCAGCATGCGCTTTTCGTTGCGCACGATGATGTCTGGCGCCGACAGATCGAGCAGGCGCTTCAGACGGTTGTTACGGTTGATCACCCGACGATACAGGTCGTTCAGGTCGGAGGTCGCGAAGCGGCCGCCATCCAGCGGTACCAGCGGACGCAGGTCCGGCGGCAGTACTGGCAGTACGGTCAGGACCATCCACTCAGGCAGGTTGCCCGAACCCTGGAAAGCTTCCATCAGCTTCAGGCGCTTGGACAGCTTCTTGATCTTGGTTTCCGAGTTGGTCTGCGGAATCTCTTCGCGCAGGCGGCCAATCTCGTGCTCCAGGTCGATGGCATGCAGCAGCTCGCGGACAGCCTCGGCACCCATGCGGGCGTCGAAGTCGTCACCGAACTCTTCCAGCGCTTCGAAGTACTGCTCGTCGTTCAGCAGCTGACCCTTCTCGAGGGTGGTCATGCCTGGGTCGATCACGACGTAGCTCTCGAAGTAGAGCACGCGCTCGATGTCACGCAGGGTCATGTCCATCAGCAGGCCGATACGGGACGGCAGCGACTTCAGGAACCAGATGTGGGCAACCGGCGAGGCCAGTTCGATGTGCGCCATGCGCTCACGACGAACCTTGGCCAGGGCAACTTCAACGCCGCACTTCTCGCAGATCACGCCACGGTGCTTGAGGCGCTTGTACTTGCCGCACAGGCACTCGTAGTCCTTGACTGGGCCAAAGATCTTGGCGCAGAACAGGCCGTCACGCTCAGGCTTGAACGTACGGTAGTTGATGGTTTCCGGCTTCTTAACTTCACCGAACGACCACGAACGGATCATTTCAGGCGACGCCAGACCGATGCGGATGGCGTCGAACTCTTCGACTTGACCCTGGTTTTTCAGCAAATTCAGTAGGTCTTTCAAGGCCTTTCCTCCTGGCGGAGCAGGGAGCGGGCATTACCTGCCCCACTCCCCTTCGCGTCACGTGTTATTCGGTTTCCAGATCGATATCGATACCGAGCGAACGGATCTCTTTGATCAACACGTTGAAGGACTCGGGCATGCCCGGCTCCATACGGTGATCGCCATCCACGATGTTCTTGTACATCTTGGTACGGCCGTTCACGTCGTCCGACTTCACTGTGAGCATTTCTTGCAGGGTGTATGCCGCGCCGTATGCTTCCAGCGCCCACACTTCCATCTCCCCGAAACGCTGACCACCGAACTGCGCCTTACCACCCAGCGGCTGCTGGGTAACCAGGCTGTAGGAACCAGTGGAACGCGCGTGCATCTTGTCGTCCACCAAGTGGTTCAGCTTGAGCATGTACATGTAACCAACGGTCACAGGACGCTCGAACTTGTTGCCGGTACGGCCGTCGAACAACACCATCTGGCCGCTTTCTGGCAGGTCTGCCAGTTTCAGCATGGCCTTGATCTCACGCTCCTTGGCACCGTCGAAGACCGGAGTAGCCATTGGCACACCTTTCTTCAGGTTGTTCGCCAGGGCGATGATCTCTTCGTCGGTGAACTCGTCCAGGTTCTCCTGACGACCACCGATCTCGTTGTAGATCTCGGTGAGGAAGGTGCGCAGTTCAGCGGCTTTACGCTGCTCTTCGATCATGCGGTCGATCTTCTCGCCCAGGCCTTTGGCCGCGAGGCCCAGGTGGGTTTCAAGGATCTGACCGACGTTCATACGCGAAGGTACACCCAGTGGGTTCAGTACCACGTCAACCGGAGTACCGTTGGCGTCGTGCGGCATGTCTTCTACCGGCATGATCACCGAGACGACACCCTTGTTACCGTGACGACCGGCCATCTTGTCACCCGGCTGGATGCGACGGCGGATTGCCAGGTAGACCTTGACGATCTTCAGTACGCCTGGAGCCAGGTCATCGCCCTGCTGCAGCTTGCGCTTCTTGTCTTCGAACTTGTCGTCCAGCAGACGGCGGCGGTCGACGATGTACTGCTGAGCCTTTTCCAGCTGCTCGTTCAGTGCATCTTCGGCCATGCGCAGTTTGAACCACTGGCCGTGCTCCAGACCGTCCAGGACTTCGTCAGTGATCACGGTGCCTTTCTTCAGGCCCGCACCACCGTCGACCACTTGGCCGTTCAGGGCAGCACGCAGACGCTCGAAGGTTGCACCTTCGACGATGCGGAACTCTTCGTTGAGGTCCTTGCGGATCTCGTCCAGCTGCATCTTCTCGATGGACAGGGCGCGGCTGTCGCGCTCCACGCCATCACGGGTGAAGACCTGTACGTCGATGACGGTACCCTTGGTGCCGGTCGGCACACGCAGGGAGGTATCCTTAACGTCGCTGGCCTTTTCACCGAAGATGGCGCGCAGCAGTTTTTCTTCCGGCGTCAGCTGGGTTTCGCCCTTAGGCGTGACCTTGCCAACCAGGATGTCGCCAGCGCCGACTTCGGCACCCACGTAGACGATACCGGCTTCGTCCAGCTTGTTCAGAGCGGCTTCACCCACGTTCGGGATGTCCGCAGTGATTTCCTCTGGGCCAAGCTTGGTGTCACGCGCCACACAGGTCAGTTCCTGGATGTGGATGGTGGTGAAGCGGTCTTCCTGGACCACACGCTCGGACAGGCAGATGGAGTCTTCGAAGTTGAAGCCGTTCCACGCCATGAACGCGATGCGCATGTTCTGGCCCAGCGCCAGTTCACCCATGTCGGTGGACGGGCCGTCAGCCATGATGTCGCCACGCTGGACCTTGTCACCTTTGCTCACCAGCGGACGCTGGTTGATGCAGGTGTTCTGGTTCGAACGGGTGTACTTGGTCAGGTTGTAGATATCCACACCTGCTTCACCGGTCTCGACTTCGTCGTCAGCAACACGAACGACGATACGGCTGGCGTCGACCGAGTCGATCACACCACCGCGGCGAGCAACCACGCAGACACCGGAGTCACGGGCAACGTTGCGCTCCATGCCGGTACCTACCAGCGGCTTGTCAGCACGCAGGGTTGGTACAGCCTGACGCTGCATGTTCGAACCCATCAACGCACGGTTGGCGTCGTCGTGCTCGAGGAACGGAATCAGCGACGCGGCAACCGAAACAACCTGCTTCGGCGAAACGTCCATCAGGGTGACGTCTTCCGGCGCCTTGACGGTGAATTCGTTCAGGTGACGAACCGCTACCAGCTCATCGATCAGCTGCTTCTTCTCGTTCATCGCGGCCGAAGCCTGGGCGATCACGTGATCCGCTTCTTCGATGGCTGACAGGAACACGATGTCGTCGCTGACCACGCCTTCCTTCACCACGCGGTACGGGCTTTCCAGGAAGCCGTACTGGTTGGTGCGGGCATAGGCTGCCAGGGAGTTGATCAGACCGATGTTCGGACCTTCAGGGGTCTCGATCGGGCACACGCGGCCGTAGTGGGTCGGGTGTACGTCACGGACTTCGAAGCCGGCGCGCTCACGGGTCAGACCACCAGGGCCGAGTGCCGAGACACGACGCTTGTGGGTGATCTCGGAGAGCGGGTTGTTCTGGTCCATGAACTGCGAGAGCTGGCTGGAACCGAAGAACTCCTTCACCGCCGCCGCTACCGGCTTGGCGTTGATCAGGTCCTGCGGCATCAGGCCTTCGCTTTCGGCCATCGACAGACGTTCCTTGACCGCACGCTCAACACGTACCAGGCCAACGCGGAACTGGTTCTCGGCCATCTCGCCAACGCAACGAACGCGGCGGTTACCCAGGTGGTCGATGTCGTCGACGATGCCTTTGCCGTTACGGATATCGACCAGGGTCTTCAGAACCTCGACGATATCTTCTTTGCTCAGCACGCCCGAACCTTCGATCTCGGTACGACCGATACGACGGTTGAACTTCATGCGGCCGACGGCAGACAGGTCGTAACGCTCAGCGCTGAAGAACAGGTTGTTGAACAGGGTCTCGGCAGCATCCTTGGTCGGCGGCTCGCCTGGACGCATCATGCGGTAGATCTCGACCAGGGCTTCCAGCTGGTTGCTGGTGGTGTCGATCTTCAGGGTATCCGAGATGAACGGACCGCAATCGATGTCGTTGGTGTAAAGGGTCTCGATGCGGACAACCTGAGCCTTGGCGATCTTGATCAGCAGCTCGGTGGTCAGCTCGGTGTTGCACTCGGCCAGGATCTCGCCGGTAGCCGGATGAACGATGGCCTTGGCGGTGGTGCGACCGAGGACGTACTCCATCGGCACGTCCAGCTGGTTGACGCCAGCCTTCTCGAGCTGATTGACGTGACGCGCAGTGATGCGACGACCCTGCTCGACAATGACCTTGCCAGCGCCGTCATGGATGTCCATGACCGCGACTTCACCACGCAGACGCTGAGGTACCAGTTCCAGGCTCAGCTTCTCGCCCGAAATGTGGAACACGTTGGTGGTGTAGAAGGTGTTGAGTACTTCTTCCGTGCTGTAGCCCAGCGCGCGCAGCAGCACCGAGGCCGGCAGTTTGCGGCGACGGTCGATACGCACGAACACGCAGTCTTTCGGGTCGAACTCGAAGTCCAGCCACGAACCGCGGTAAGGGATGATGCGAGCGGAGTACAGCAGCTTGCCGGAGCTGTGCGTCTTGCCACGGTCGTGGTCGAAGAACACACCAGGCGAACGGTGCAGCTGGGAAACGATTACTCGTTCGGTACCGTTGATAACGAAGGTACCGTTCTCAGTCATCAGGGGGATTTCACCCATGTAGACTTCTTGCTCTTTGATGTCCTTGATCGCTTTGTTCGACGATTCCTTGTCGAAGATGATCAGGCGCACCTTGACCCGCAGTGGGACCGCGAAGGTCACGCCACGCAGGACACATTCCTTCACATCGAAGGCGGGATCGCCCAGGCGGTAGCCTACGTACTCCAGGGCAGCATTGCCGGAGTAGCTGATGATCGGGAATACCGACTTGAAGGCCGCGTGCAGGCCGACGTCACGGAACTGATCCTTGGATGCTCCCGCTTGCAGGAATTCGCGATACGAATCCAGCTGGATGGCCAGAAGATATGGCACATCCATGACGTCCGGCAACTTGCTAAAGTCCTTGCGGATACGTTTTTTCTCAGTGTATGAGTAAGCCATCAGCGTTCCCCAGCTTGGTCACCTGCTTGTTTGGCTTCTCCCGGCGGGAGCAGCCAGAA
Source organism: Pseudomonas sp. 382 (assembly GCF_002759075.1). Taxonomy (NCBI): domain Bacteria; kingdom Pseudomonadati; phylum Pseudomonadota; class Gammaproteobacteria; order Pseudomonadales; family Pseudomonadaceae; genus Pseudomonas; species Pseudomonas sp. 382. The sequence continues at coordinate 7,762 of NZ_PEMX01000009.1, read as the reverse complement.
AATCGTGCAAACCCCTTGGTTTGCGCACCCACATGGGTGTCTTGCAGCGTGTTATCGGGGCCGGCTTGACCAGCCACCAATAACGGAAAAAGGCCGGTGGCATAAGCCACCAGCCATCAGCCTTTCGCTCAACGCTCAGGCTGGCATCGCAAAGTCGAAATTACTTCAGCTCGACTTTAGCGCCTGCTTCTTCCAGCTTCTTCTTAGCGTCTTCAGCGGCTTCTTTCGAAACGCCTTCAGCTACAACCTGAGGAGCGCCGTCGACTTTCTCTTTGGCTTCTTTCAGGCCCAGACCGGTCAGTTCGCGAACGGCTTTGATCACGTTCACTTTCTTGTCGCCGGCTTCAACCAGAACAACGTTGAACTCGGTCTGCTCTTCAACAGCGGCAGCGGCGGTAGCTGGGCCAGCGGCAACAGCGGCAGCAGCGGTAACGCCGAAGGTTTCTTCCATCGCTTTGATCAGTTCAACAATTTCCAGAACGGTTTTCTGGCCGATCGCTTCGATGATTTGCTCGTTAGTCAGAGACATCACTTAAATCCTGTATTGGGGTGACAGCCTACGCAGCCATCAAATTAAACGTATGATTTTGAAAGAGTTGCGCGTGCCTTAGGCAGCAGCAGCTTCTTTCTGGTCGCGCAGAGCTGCCAGGGTACGAGCCAGCTTGCTGGTTGCACCTTGGATTACGCTCATCAGCTGTGCGATAGCCTCGTCGCGAGTTGGCAGGGTCGCCAGCACGTCGATCTGGTTAGCGGCAAGGAACTTGCCGTCAAACGCAGCTGCCTTGATCTCGAACTTGTCCTGACCCTTGGCGAACTCTTTGAACAGACGAGCGGCAGCGCCCGGATGTTCGTTGGAGAAAGCAATCAGGGTCGGGCCTTTGAACGCGTCGTTGAGGATCGAGAATTCGGTGCCTTCAACAGCGCGCTTGAGCAGCGTGTTACGTACGACACGTACGTATACGCCAGCTTCGCGGGCCTCTTTACGGAGTCCGGTCATTGCGCCTACAGTCACACCACGGGCATCGGCCACGACAGCGGACAGAGCGACTTTGGCAGCCTCGTTGACTTCAGCGACGATGGCCTTCTTGTCTTCGAGTTTAATTGCCACGGGTTTACTCCTGGTTTTTACCGTTTCATCTGGCCGAAGCCGGATGTCGTTTTGGTGTCTGATTCGGTAAACGAATCGGGAGCACCATCTGCGTGGGCTGGGATTTTAAGGCTCGCGCCGCCTACGGTCTTGGATAGCCCCCGCCAGGCAGGGACCCCAATTTTTGCTGGTGGCGCGACAGGTCGCGCCACCATGTTCTTACACGTTCAGCGAGCTCTGATCGATGATCAGACCTGGGCCCATGGTGGTGCTCAGGGTAACGCGCTTGACGTAGATACCTTTCGAAGAGGCCGGCTTGATACGCTTCAGGTCAGCGATCAGGGCTTCAACGTTTTCCTTCAGCTTGTCAGCTTCGAAGCCGATCTTGCCAACGGAGGTGTGGATGATACCGTTTTTGTCGGTACGGTAGCGAACCTGACCAGCCTTGGCGTTTTTGACTGCGCCGGCTACGTCTGGAGTCACGGTACCCACTTTCGGGTTAGGCATCAGGCCGCGAGGACCCAGAACCTGACCCAGCTGACCTACAACGCGCATGGCATCAGGCGATGCGATGACGACGTCATAGTTCAGGTCGCCGCCTTTCATTTCGGCAGCCAGATCGTCCATACCTACGCGGTCAGCGCCGGCAGCCAGAGCGGCTTCAGCAGCTGGACCCTGGGTGAAGACAGCAACACGTACGGTCTTGCCAGTGCCGTGTGGCAGCACGGTAGCGCTACGAACGACCTGGTCGGATTTACGCGGGTCAACACCGAGGTTAACGGCGATGTCGTAGGATTCTACGAACTTGGCAGCCGGCAGCGAAGCGAGCAGAGTTGCAGCTTCTTCGAAGTTGTAGGCCTTGCCTGCTTCGATTTTCTCGGCGATTGCCTTTTGGCGCTTGGTCAGCTTAGCCATTACACACCCTCCACGTTCAGGCCCATGCTGCGGGCAGAGCCAGCGATGGTGCGTACAGCTGCGTCCAGGTCAGCGGCGGTCAGATCAGCCTGTTTAGCCTTGGCGATATCTTCCAGCTGAGCACGGGTAACGGTACCGACTTTAACGGTGTTCGGGCGAGCCGAACCACTGGTCAGGCCAGCAGCTTTCTTCAGCAGAACCGAGGCAGGGGTGCTCTTGGTCTCGAAGGTGAAGCTACGGTCGCTGTAGACAGTGATGATCACTGGAGTCGGCAGGCCGGCTTCTTGACCCTGAGTACGGGCGTTGAAGGCCTTGCAGAACTCCATGATGTTCACACCGTGTTGGCCCAGAGCTGGACCGACGGGTGGGCTTGGGTTGGCCTGGCCGGCCTTAACTTGCAGCTTGATGTAAGCCTGAATCTTCTTAGCCATGAGCTACTCCAAAATCGGGTACAAACGCCTAATGGCTCCCCGGATGACTTGCGTTTTATCCCAGTGACGACAAAACCCCGCAGCACACAGGGCTGCGGGGTATGGGATGCTTCGTCCGCCTAGACCTTTTCGACCTGGCTGAACTCGAGCTCCACCGGAGTAGAGCGACCGAAAATGAGCACCGCGACCTGCAGGCGACTCTTTTCGTAGTTAACCTCTTCGACACTACCATTGAAGTCAGCGAACGGACCGTCAATGACTCGAACCACTTCACCCGGCTCGAACAGCGTCTTCGGCTTCGGCTTGTCACTACCGTCGGCAACGCGACGCAGGATAGCTTCAGCTTCTTTATCGGTAATCGGTGCAGGTTTGTCTGCAGTACCACCGATAAAGCCCATCACACGAGGGGTATCCTTGACCAAGTGCCAGGTCCCTTCGTTCATCTCCATCTGGACCAATACATAGCCAGGGAAGAATTTGCGCTCACTTTTGCGCTTCTGGCCATTGCGCATTTCAACGACTTCTTCGGTCGGGACCAGGATCTCGCCGAAACCGTCTTCCATGCCTGCCAGCTTCACGCGCTCGATCAGAGAGCGCATTACATGCTTCTCGTAACCCGAGTAAGCATGCACAACATACCAACGCTTAGCCACGGGACACCTTTAGCCAACGATCAGGGAGACCGCCCAGCCGAGCAGGGAATCAAGCCCCCACAGCAGCAGTGCCATAACCAGCACGACAGCCACAACAATCAGCGTGGTCTGGGTGGTTTCCTGGCGGGTCGGCCACACGACTTTACGGATCTCGGTACGAGCTTCCTTCGCCAGCACAAAGAACGACTTACCCTTCGCAGTCTGCAGAGCTACAAAGCCTGCGACAGCAGCCAGGGCGAGAAGTGCAAGGACGCGATACAGGATCGGAGAGGCGGAGTAATACTGATTACCCACGACACCAACAACCACCAAAGCCACTACAGCCAGCCACTTGAACAGATCAAAACGCGATTCTTGGGCTTCAGTTTTGGGGGTCATCGAGGAGGATCCTGTAAGAAGAAAGCCATCACACCGAGGTGAAATGGCAGGTCAGGAGGGAATCGAACCCCCAACCTACGGTTTTGGAGACCGTCGCTCTGCCAATTGAGCTACTGACCTGTAACGCTGTATCAGGCCGGCCATTATACCGGCCTGATCAAGTAAATCAACTACTTATTCAATAATTTTTGCTACGACGCCGGCGCCCACGGTACGACCGCCTTCACGGATAGCGAAGCGCAGACCGTCTTCCATTGCGATGGTCTTGATCAGGGTAACAGTCATCTGAATGTTGTCACCTGGCATTACCATTTCAACGCCTTCCGGCAGTTCGCAGTTACCGGTCACGTCAGTGGTACGGAAGTAGAACTGAGGACGGTAGCCTTTGAAGAACGGAGTGTGACGGCCGCCTTCTTCCTTCGACAGGACGTAGACTTCTGCGGTGAACTTGGTGTGCGGCTTGACCGAACCTGGCTTGACCAGAACCTGGCCACGCTCAACGTCGTCACGCTTGGTACCACGCAGCAGAACGCCGCAGTTCTCGCCAGCACGGCCTTCGTCCAGCAGCTTGCGGAACATCTCGACACCGGTGCAGGTGGTGGTGGAGGTGTCACGCAGACCAACGATTTCCAGCGGATCCTGAACGCGGACGATACCACGCTCGATACGGCCGGTAACAACGGTACCACGGCCCGAGATCGAGAATACGTCTTCGATTGGCATCAGGAATGGCTGGTCGATGGCACGAACTGGCTCAGGGATGTAGGCATCCAGAGTTTCTACCAGCTTCTTGACAGCGGTAGTACCCATTTCGTTGTCGTCTTTGCCTTCCAGCGCCATACGAGCCGAACCGATGATGATCGGAGTGTCGTCGCCTGGGAAGTCGTAGGTGGACAGCAGGTCGCGAACTTCCATCTCGACCAGTTCCAGCAGCTCAGCGTCGTCTACCAGGTCAGCCTTGTTCAGGAAGACCACGATGTACGGAACGCCAACCTGACGGGACAGCAGGATGTGCTCACGGGTTTGTGGCATCGGACCATCGGCGGCCGAGCAAACCAGGATCGCGCCGTCCATCTGGGCAGCACCGGTGATCATGTTCTTCACGTAGTCAGCGTGACCTGGGCAGTCAACGTGAGCGTAGTGACGAATGTTCGAGTTGTACTCGACGTGAGCGGTGTTGATGGTGATACCGCGTGCTTTTTCTTCTGGAGCCGAGTCGATCTTGTCGAACTCAACGACGGCCGAACCGAAAACTTCGGAGCAGACGCGAGTCAGAGCTGCGGTCAGAGTGGTCTTACCGTGGTCAACGTGGCCGATGGTGCCGACGTTAACGTGGGGAAGGGAACGATCAAACTTTTCCTTAGCCATCGATACAATCCTCCGCAGAAGAAAATAGTCTTACGCTGATAAAACAAAGGCAGATATTTTCATATCTGCCTTGTTTATATGGAGCTCTTGAGCGGACTTGAACCGCTGACCTCACCCTTACCAAGGGTGTGCTCTACCAACTGAGCTACAAGAGCGAAACACTTTGCGCAAAATCCAGCAAACTTGGAGCGGGTAGCGGGAATCGAACCCGCATCATCAGCTTGGAAGGCTGAGGTTCTACCACTAAACTATACCCGCGGAGCTTGCGGCTCTCGCTAAAACTGGTGGAGGGAGAAGGATTCGAACCTTCGAAGCTCTCGCAACGGATTTACAGTCCGTCCCCTTTGACCGCTCGGGAATCCCTCCAGATGTGGCCGGCATTCTATTTGTCTGCCGTCCCAGTGTCAAGCTTTTTTTCAAATTTTTTCAATCAAATCTGAAACTTAGCTGCTTTGACACTCGCTTCCAGTTCTACCACCTGAGTGGTGTTCCCTGTGAAGCGGGCGCCATTCTATCAAGCTATTCACCAGTTGCAATACCCTGGCAGAAAATAATTTTATGTTTTAAGTCTTTGAAATCGTTGGAAAGAGTCTCGAGAACGGTTTGATCCAGCAAACGCTCGCTTTCCGGGAAAATCTTGAGCCAGGAACCTTCAGCGCCAGGCAACTGGCCAGACACCGGCACAGCATTGATGTCCAGGCTCAGCAGGCGCTGTCGCAACGCATCGAGTTGATCGCGAGCCATCAGGCCACCTACCACCAGGCATTCATCGCGTCGCCGGGCCGGTGCAGATACACCGGTCTCCTTGAGCAGACGGATCTCTTGCTGATTTCCTTTGTACAACGACAACGGGGCGACGTCCTTCGCCTTCAGCGGGGCTTCCTGTTGGTGCCAGACGTAATAGAAGACGTTAAGCACCAGCAACAGCAGAAACAACCAACGCATAAGCACCTCAGTCCAGTGGACAGGCTATGGCCAGACCGACAAATACCAAGTCAGGGACGACCCTGCCCTGCGGCGCCGCCTCTCGTACCAACGGCGCATCCCCTCCCGTCAGGAACACCGTGAAGTCTTCACCCCACAAAGCCCGCGCCTGCTCGAGCTGCGTGCGGGCAAAACCCTGCAGCATCAATACACAACCGCGCTCTACCGCTTCGACTGTGGAGCGCCCTGGCGCAAGGCTGCTCAATGCCCGCTCAGCCGAAGCGTCGTCATAGCGAATACGGCGCGTATGCGTACGCAGTTGGCTGCGCATGAGTGGCATACCTGGGCAGATGTAGCCACCCAGGTGCTCGCCATCGGCCGATACAAAGTCGGCCTTGGCCGCTGTGCCCAGATCAATGACCAGGCAGGCGCCCTTGGCGAGATGGAACCCACCCAAGGCCGCGAGCCAGCGATCCATGCCGAGGCGCTGGTAATCGTCATAACCGTTGCGCACACCTGCCATTTCTTGTGCAGGTTCGGCAACCCGAGCAACCACTGCAAAAGCCTTGGCGATCAATGCGCAGAGGGCAGCGGTTTCATCCTCGCTACGCACACTGACGATTCGACAACCGGTAAGACGCAACGATTGCAGGGCCGCAACCTCGTCTACCAGCGCCTGGTCCGAATCGACAATGCCACCACCGACAATGGTGGCGTCGGCAGCATGAATGACACGCCACTTGATGAAGCTGTTTCCGCAATCGAGCTCAAGAATCATCACGCAACCTCAAACTGAGCTCACCACCACTGAAGCTCTTTTCCACACCGTCGACTTCAAGGCGCAATCCACCCTGCCCATCCACCCCCAGCACTACACCATCGATACGGGTGGCACCGGCGATGAGCGATACATTACGCCCCTGCCACAGATGCGACTGCTCCCACTCTTCCTGGAATGCCGCAAAACCGTAGCGCCGATGACGGGCCAATTCATGTTGCAGTTGCCGGCTGAGCATGGCCACCAGGCGATTGCGATCAATTGTCACTCCAACCTCACGTCGCATCGAGGTCCACTGCTGATCGACCTGGTCATTGACCTGCATGTTCACATTGATGCCGATGCCAAGCACCACATGGCAGACGTCTGCTGGATCGCCCACTAGCTCCAGAAGAATACCGGTGATCTTCTGCCCGCGAACCAAGACATCATTGGGCCACTTCAGCCCCACGTCCTCTACCCCAAACGCCTGCAGCGTGCGCATCACGGCCAATCCGACCACCAGACTGAGCCCCTCCAACTGACGCATGCCACCATCTACGCGCAAAACCAGGCTGTAATAGAGGTTTTCTGCAAATGGACTTATCCACATGCGCCCTCGTCGGCCACGCCCAGCGCTTTGACGCTCGGCCAGGACCAGGAATGGCGCTGATTGTCCTTCACTGGCAAGCCGCAGGCCTTCGGCGTTGGTCGAATCGATTGTTTCGTGGATGAAAACGGGCCAGCGCTCACCCTCGGTGAGCTCAGCGATCGCCTGCGCATCAAGCAAGCTCAGCGGCGCAACCAACTGGTAACCACGCCCTCGAACTTTATGAATGGTGAGGTTCAGCTCACTTTCCAGGTGTTGCAGCTGCTTCCAAACGGCGCTGCGACTCACCCCGAGGGCTGCCCCCAAGGTTTCTCCGGAATGGAACCGGCCATCCTTGAGGAGATTCAACAACTTCAGCATGCCAGTCTCGACTTGGAATAAGGCTGGCATGATAGCTAGGGGTCGTTGGCTTGCATAGGAAAAGGGCTGCGCATGGCTGCGACAAATGCCTGCATTCAGCCCAGAAAGACAAAACCCCTACCTGCATGCGCAGATAGGGGTTTTGCGAAATTAATCTTGACGATGACCTACTCTCACATGGGGAAACCCCACACTACCATCGGCGATGCATCGTTTCACTACTGAGTTCGGGATGGGATCAGGTGGTTCCAATGCTCTATGGTCGTCAAGAAATTCTGT
>NZ_PEMX01000099.1:0-976 GCF_002759075.1 Pseudomonas sp. 382 | reverse complement strand
TGTGGGAGATTCTATGGTTTTCAGCAAGCCAGTTTCCCGCCTTTGGTGACGTATTCGTCCTGATTTTTCATCAGGGCGAATGCCACCCGCGCGAGCTTTCTTGCCAGGATTACCAGAGCTTGGGTTGTTGCTTTACCAGCGTTCCGATGCTGTTCATAAAGCTCTTTCCAGGCGGCTGATCTGCTGGCAGCCATCGCAGCGTTATGCAATAAGCGACGAATTTCTGAACAGCCTCGTTTGGTGAGGCGACGTCGTCCATTCTTCTGTCCGGAATCACTAACTCGTAAATCCATTCCCAGGAATGCAATGTACGAATCACTGCTTTTGAACTCGCCCCTCATAAAAGCCATCACCAATGCTGCTGCGGTGAGAAATCCAATGCCCTCTACTGCCTGGCAGCGAGCGACTTGCTCCTGCAGCCCAGCTTCTCGCAGCACTTCTTTAATCTTCTTTTGGATCAGCTGATCCAACCGATCTATCGATTTCACGAAGGTTTCGAAGGCAGCTTTCAAAAGGGTTTCGTTAGCCCAGCTCTGGGTCATTGCAGTACGAGCAGTGACCAAGGCGGCTCTGCGTCGCAGGAGGCTCTGAAGCTTGCCGTAGACAGCAGGAGGAGGAGTCCAAGGACGCAGGTCCTCGCCTTCATTCCTCAGAAAACGGGACAGCAACCGAGCATCTGAAGGATCAGTTTTCACTCGTCCGCCAACACCCTTCCTGTAGTTGCTCAGTTGAAACCCATCGATGACATAGACCTCGAAACCTAGGCTATGGGCCAGCTCAACCAAGTCCAAGTGATAAACATTGGTCGCCTCAACAGCGATAGCGGTGTTCAGGGGCTGTTGTTTCAGCCACCTTCTGATCTCGAGTTTGGAATTTTTCAATCTGATGATCTCGTCGCGATCATCGTGGTGGATAACCAGCTCAGCTTTTGCGACATCCGCACCCACGATCAACTTTCCTACCTGCATTGCCATGG
>NZ_PEMX01000098.1:0-1019 GCF_002759075.1 Pseudomonas sp. 382 | reverse complement strand
ACTACCGTTTCATGCTCCCAGCGCTTCAACCGGCGTTCCTTACCCGTCGTACACTGCTTATGCATGGCGCAACTTTGGCAGCCAGAGAACCAGTAGGAGTGCAGCAACATGCCGTCTTCCACCGAAGAATGCCTGCGGGTCAGTAGTTGATCCGCAGGGCATCGGTATTCATCCGATGCAGCGATGTAGATGAAGTCCTGCTTGCCGAATCTGCCTTCCGCTTTGCTGCTTGATGTCAGCGGCTTCGGGACAAAAGTGGTGATCCCGGCCTGCTCGCAAGCAAGGATCTCCGGACCTTTGTAATAGCCTCGGTCGGCGACCACTGTCAGCGACTCAGCACCGATCTCTTCGCGTGCCTGGTTCGCCATATTGCTCAACTGTGTTCGGTCACTGCCAACATTGGTGACTTCATGAGCAATGATCAGATGGTATTTGTCATCGACTGCTGTTTGTACGTTGTAGCCAACCGTGCCAGTACCTCCGCCACTCGTGGCCATTGAGCGTGCATCAGGATCGGTAAGAGAGATTTGCTGATCTGGGCTGGCATGAAGCTGCACTTCAATGTCCTTGAGCTTCGTCATCTGCTGTTTCAGCTTTTCTATTTTTTCGCTCAGCCGTTCAGCCTTGGCCTCGGCGACCTCGGGCGCTGTCCGATCCGCCGAATCCATCGCCGCAAGATAGCGGTTGATGCTCTGCTCGATCTGCTGCATGCGCGCCTTGATCTTGCCCTGGGTAAAGTTGCGGTCGCGGTTATTTACGGCTTTGAATTTGCTGCCGTCGATGGCAATGATCGACTGGGAGAAAAGATTGAGGTTGCGGCAAAGCACTACGAATTGCCGGCAGACGCTGCGAATGGCTTTGCCGTTGTCTCGCCGAAAGTCGGCAATCGTTTTGAAGTCGGGAGCCAACCGGCCCGTTAGCCACATCAGCTCGACATTGCGCTCTGCCTCGCGCTCAAGCCGGCGGCTGGACTGAATCCGGTTGAGGTAGCCATAGATGTAGATTTTCAGCAGGACTGC
>NZ_PEMX01000097.1:0-1178 GCF_002759075.1 Pseudomonas sp. 382 | reverse complement strand
GCCTACATGGCCTACCTGATCTACAGGGGGCCGCGATGACTTGCGTACCGATTGGCGTCGGCTATGTCTGCTTCTCACCAGCCCATCGCCTGCGCCTGGCGGACGGTACCTGCGTTTACCTGAACTGGCACAGCTACCTTGGTCCGACCTTCTATCGCGATCGCTGTGAGCAGCGCGAGATCGAGGACTGGTACGAAAACCCGCTGATAGTCGACGCCCTCGACTGGTTCTGCAAGCGCGGACACCGCGCCTAACCCCTTCACCTACTACTCAAGCCCGCCGACATGTGCGGGCGAGGAACCTGCATGCTCGAAAACATAGAGGTGGTGCGCATCAAGCGCTTCGCCAGGAACACGGCTGGGCGCGATTTCGCGGTCGGCGACATCCATGGGCACTTCACCCTCCTCCAGGCCGCCCTGGACTCTGCCGGCTTCGATCCGGAAGTTGACCGGCTGTTCAGCGTTGGCGACCTGGTAGACCGCGGGCCCGAGTGCCGAGACGTGCTCGCCTGGTTGGAAAAGCCATGGTTCCACCCGGTGCGTGGCAACCACGACGACTACGTCTGCCGGTTCGATACCTGCGACGTAGAGAACTGGGTGTACAACGGCGGCGCCTGGTTCGCCGGCCTTGCCTGGGATGAGCAACGCGAGTTTGCCGCCCAGTTCCGCGAGCTGCCGATCGCCATCGAGGTAGAGACGCTAGGTGGCCTGGTCGGTGTCGTGCACGCAGACTGCCCATTCCCGTCCTGGGATCAGTTGCGGGCCGCGCTCGAGGCGCCGGAAACAGCCAAGCAGCTTCGACTAACGCAGAACACCTGCATGTGGTCGCGCAGCCGCATTGAGCTCGGCGAGACCGAAGGCGTGCATGGCCTGCGCGCCCTGGTGGTTGGCCACACCCCACTGCACAGGCCGGCGGCGCTCGGCAACGTCATCCACATCGACACCATGGGCTGGCGGCCGCAGGACGGCGGGTACTTCACCCTGCTCGACCTGGTCACCCTCGAAACAATCCCGCCCATGCCCGAAAAGCTCAGTTGGGACTGAGCCAGGAGCCATCCATGAACCTGATCGACTGCTACGTCACGAAGATCCTCGGCGAGCCGTACCGCAAGTTCGGCGCCTGTTGGGTCGATGCCGAATACGAGGCCTATGGCCGGATCAGCAAAACCCAGCTCATGT
>NZ_PEMX01000096.1:0-1186 GCF_002759075.1 Pseudomonas sp. 382 | reverse complement strand
GGAAACTCCGAACAAGTTGCTCATCAGTCGGAAATGGGCGGCTTAGGGATGCCGAAAAGCCCGCTTTTCAGTCGCTGATTATTGGATAACCAAGGCAAAGCCTTGGTTATCCGGACTCACGGGCGCACCTCTCCCGCAGCAGGCAATAATTGCCGGCGCACCATCCACAGATTCGACAGGGCAAACAGCGTGGTCAGTTGCGCCGTGTTCTTGGCCAAGCCGCGAAAACGAGTCTTTACATAGCCGAACTGGCGTTTGATCACCCGGAACGGGTGCTCCACCTTCGCACGCACTTGCGCCTTGGCCTTTTCGATCTTGCGCTTGGCTTGGTAGAGCACGCTGCGTTTGCTCAAGTGTTTGTAGGTGCTGCGGCGGGCAGCGACCTGCCATATCACCTGCCGTCCCTCGTGTTCTGGCCGCTTTTCCACGCCTGTGTAACCCGCATCCGCACACACGACATTCTCTTCGCCATGCAATAGCTGAGCGACCTCCGTCACGTCAGCTACGTTCGCGGCGGTGCCATGAACGTGATGCACCAGACCCGATTCAGCATCCGCGCCGATGTGGGCCTTCATGCCGAAATAGTACTGGTTGCCCTTCTTCGTTTGATGCATTTCAGGATCGCGCTTGCCTTCCTTGTTCTTGGTCGAACTGGGCGCGTGGATGATGGTCGCGTCGACAATGGTGCCCTGGCGCAACGACAGGCCCTTGTCTTGCAGGTAATTGTTGATGGTTTCCAGAATGCCGGCTGCCAACTGATGCTTCTCCAGCAGGTGCCGGAAGTTCATGATCGTCGTGTCTTCGGGGATCGGAGCGCTGAGCGTCAGACGAGCGAACTGGCGCATCGAAGTGATCTCGTACAGCGCCTCTTCCATGGCGGGATCGCTCAAAGAGAACCAATTCTGCAGCAGGTGAATGCGCAGCATGGTTTCCAGAGGATAAGGCTTGCGGCCACCGCCAGCCTTTGGGTAGTGAGGCTCGATCAACGCCACCAGTCCACTCCACGGTACCACCTGTTCCATCTCGGCCAGGAAACGCTCGCGACGGGTTTGCTTGCGCTTGCCGGCGTACTCGAAATCGGAAAAGCTCATCTGACTCATGGGATGGCAGACTTGTAGAAGGCAGTTGGACGGAGGGCTATTTCAGCACAGGTCAGATGGCCTGTGCTGACTTGATCGGAGAATCC
>NZ_PEMX01000095.1:0-1187 GCF_002759075.1 Pseudomonas sp. 382 | reverse complement strand
CCTAAGAGGGTGTAGACAAAATAAACTAAACTCACCACTCCTTCAGCCTGGACAGCCTTGAAGTCATGCCTCGAACCGGACGCCCGCCCGCGATTGCCGCAGAGCAGTACCCAATGCTCGTCAAGCTTGCACAAACCCATCCCTTCTCCAGCCAAGCTGAATTAGCGGATGCATTCCATGCTGAAACGGGTATCACCGCTCATCCCGACACGTTTGCAAAAGCCTTGAAGCTGGCTGGAATTACACGAGTGAAGCAGCGTGCCAAAGGCAGCTTTGTTTCACCCGAACCTCGCAAGTCCTACGGCTACAACGAAACGCACCGACGCCAGTTGCCGGAGCAACGATATCCCAGCTGCCTGACTGATGCTGAATGGGCGCTGGTCGCCGATTTGTTTGAAACTCAGGGAGGTCGTGGTGTGCCACCGCGTCATTCTCGACGGATGCTGCTCGAAGCCTGCTGCTATGTAGTACGCACGGGGTGCTCATGGCGCATGCTGCCGCGCGAGTTTCCTCACTGGGACAATGTTTACAAGACCTTCCGCCGGTGGAGTACGCAGGGCAAATTTGAGCAGATGCATGATCGCTTACGAACCCAATGGCGCGACAGAGAGGATCGTGACGACAATCCGTCGGCGGCATTTTGGATTCGCAATCAACTCGCAGCTCTCCACAGGGAGGGGACAGTGGCTACGACGCTGGCAAGAAGGTGAAGGGGCGCAAACGAAGTCTGATAGTCGATACGTTGGGCCTGCTTCTGGCGGTGAGTATCAGTGCAGCAAGTGTGCAGGATCGGGACGCGGCGGATGACGCAGTGGCTTATTCGAAGGAAAAATACCCGTCATTGAATACGCTGTTCGTTGATAGTGCATACGCCGGAAAATGGGCCCAGCGCATGAATCAAACGCACGCGGTCGACGTTCAAGTGATCCGCGGGCCAAACAACCGACGAACAGGTAAATGGCATTCAGAGCAAGGCGATATGTTTGCGGTAGCGCCTGCTCCGACCGGTTTCGTGGTAATGCCCAAGCGGTGGGTGGTGGAGCGGACTCATGCTTGGAACGAGAGAGCTCGGCGACTGATTATGCACCACGACCGGTTGTTTGCTGTTAGCGAGGCATGGGTGTGGCTGGCCGAGGCTAGGATGCTCGCACGCCGGCTCACGACTTGATTTTGTCTACACCCTCTTA
>NZ_PEMX01000094.1:0-1189 GCF_002759075.1 Pseudomonas sp. 382 | reverse complement strand
GGAAACTCCGAACAAGTCAGCACAGGCCATCTGACCTGTGCTGAAATAGCCCTCTGTCCAACAGCCCTCTACAAGCCCTCCTTCCCATGAGTCAGATGAGCTTTTCCGATTTCGAGTACGCCGGTAAGCGCAAGCAAACCCGTCGCGAGCGTTTCCTGGCCGAGATGGAGCAGGTGGTGCCGTGGAGCGGTTTGGTGGCATTGATCGAGCCGCATTACCCAAAGGCCGGCGGTGGTCGCAAGCCGTACCCACTGGAAACCATGCTGCGTGTTCACCTGCTGCAAAACTGGTTTTCGCTGAGCGATCCGGCCATGGAAGAAGCACTGTACGAAATCACGTCGATGCGCCAGTTTGCTCGCCTGACGCTCAGCGCTCCGATCCCCGAAGACACGACGATCATGAATTTCCGGCACCTGCTGGAGAAGCATCAGCTGGCGGCGGGCATTCTGGAAACCATCAACAATTACCTGCGAGACAAGGGCCTGTCGTTGCGCCAGGGCACCATTGTCGACGCCACCATCATCCACGCGCCCAGTTCGACCAAGAACAAGGAAGGCAAGCGCGATCCTGAAATGCATCAAACGAAGAAGGGCAACCAGTACTATTTCGGCATGAAGGCGCACATCGGCGCGGATGCTGAATCGGGTCTGGTGCATCACGTTCATGGCACCGCCGCGAACGTGGCCGACGTAATGGAAGTTGCACAACTGCTGCATGGCGCAGAGAACGTCGTGTGTGCCGACGCGGGCTACACCGGCGTAGAGAAGCGGCCTGAGCACGACGGGCGGCCAGTGATCTGGCAGATAGCTGCGCGACGCAGCACCTACAAGCACTTGAGCAAACGCAGCGTGCTCTACAAAGCCAAGCGCAAGATCGAAAAGGCCAAGGCGCAAGTGCGTGCAAAGGTGGAGCACCCGTTCCGGGTGATCAAACGCCAGTTCGGCTATGTAAAGACGCGTTTTCGCGGCTTGGCCAAGAACACAGCGCAACTGACCACGCTGTTTGCGCTGTCGAATCTGTGGATGGTGCGCCGGCAATTATTGCCTGCTGCGGGAGAGGTGCGCCCGTGAGGGCAGAAAACCAAGGCTGTGCCTTGGTTATCCAATAATCAGCGGGTGAAAATCGGGCTTTTCGGCATGCCCAAGCCGTCCATTTCCGGCTGATGGGCAACTTGTTCGGAGTTTCCTTA
>NZ_PEMX01000093.1:0-1192 GCF_002759075.1 Pseudomonas sp. 382 | reverse complement strand
GGATGGTCTGAAGTAGCCATGCATTTCCGGCTGACTTCAGCCTCCGCCGATTTTGAAAGCGGCAAACCGATCAAAAACGATCAGATAACCAGCTCATTTCGGTGTTTCTAGCCGCCGAGAACACCTCGCGGCGGCCATTTCCTGCATTACAGGCGCACCTCTCCTGCATTGGTCAGCAAATGTCGGCGTGCCATCCACAGGTTCGACAACGCGAACAGCGTCACCAGTTGCGCAGTATTCTTGGCCAAGCCACGGAAGCGCGTCTTCACATAACCGAACTGCCGCTTGATCACCCTAAACGGGTGCTCAACCTTGGCCCGTACCTGAGCCTTGGCTTTCTCGATCTTGCGTCTGGCTTTGTACAGCGCGCTGCTCTTGCCCAGCTTTTTGTAAGTGCTGCGCCGTGCTGCCACCTGCCAAATCACTTCGCGGCCATCATGCTCGGCACGCTTCTCGACGCCGGTATAACCCGCATCGGCGCAGACCACGTTTTCCTCGCCATGCAGCAACTTGTCGACCTGGGTGACGTCCGCCACGTTAGCCGCCGTACCTACCACGCTATGCACCAGGCCCGATTCGTCATCGACGCCGATGTGGGCCTTCATGCCAAAGTAATACTGGTTGCCCTTCTTGGTCTGGTGCATCTCTGGGTCGCGCTTGCCGTCTTTGTTCTTGGTCGAACTCGGCGCATTGATCAGCGTGGCATCGACGATGGTGCCTTGGCGCAGCGACAGGCCACGGTCACCCAGGTAGCCATTGATCACGGCCAGGATGCCAGCAGCCAGTTCGTGTTTCTCCAGCAGGCGACGGAAGTTGAGGATGGTGGTTTCGTCGGGGATACGCTCCAGGCTCAGCCCCGCGAACTGCCGCAGGATGGTGGTCTCGTACAGTGCCTCCTCCATCGCTGGATCGCTATAACCGAACCAGTTTTGCATTAGATGAACCCGCAGCATTGCCATCAACGGGTACGCCGGACGGCCACCTTCACCCTTGGGGTAATGCGGCTCGATCAGGGCAATCAACCCCTTCCACGGCACCACCCGATCCATCTCGATCAGGAACAGCTCTTTGCGGGTCTGCTTGCGCTTGCCGGCGTACTCGGCATCGGCGAAGGTCATCTGCTTCATCAGAAAACTCGGTGGGTGGCGTTCGGCTATTTTGCCAAAATCAGAAAGTCTTTTTCAGACTGTCC
>NZ_PEMX01000092.1:0-1233 GCF_002759075.1 Pseudomonas sp. 382 | reverse complement strand
CTGAATCGCCCCTGGTTTCGTAGACACCTCCAAGCCTCATAATGAGGCCCAAATAGGAGGTGCCATGAGTCGTCAGCGTTACCCCGAAGAATTCAAGATCGAAGCGGTCAAGCAAGTGACCGAGAAAGGCAAACCTGTCGCCGATGTCGCCCAGCGCCTGGGCATGTCCGTGCACAGTCTTTACGCCTGGATCAAGGTCTACAGCAAGCCCCAAGAGCAGCGTCAGCAAGACGACGATCAGCAGGCCGAACTGCGCAAGCTACGCGCTGAACGCAAGCGCGTGACGGAAGAGCGAGACATCTTAAAAAAGGCCGCCGCGTACTTTGCCAAGGAGTGCGGCTGAAGTACGCCTTCATCAAGAAGCACTCGACTGATTACCCGGTGCGGCGCCTTTGCCAAACCCTCAAGGTGCACCCCAGCGGCTATTACGCCTGGCTGGCCGAGCCTCAATCTGCCCGAGCAAAAGAAGATCAACGTCTGCTTGGCTTGATCAAACACGCTTGGCTCGAAAGCGGAGGTGTGTACGGCTATCGCAAAATTCATGGTGACCTGCGTGAGCTGGGAGAGACATGCGGGCGAAATCGAGTCGGTCGTTTGATGCAAGCAGAGGGGTTGCGTTCGCAAACGGGTTATCGCCGTCGTCCTGGGTTTTATGGCGGAAAACCAACCGTGGCCTCGCCCAACCACCTTGCCCGGCAGTTCAAGGTCAGCGAGCCGAACAAGGTCTGGGTGACAGATATCACTTACATCCGCACCTATGAAGGATGGCTTTATCTGGCGGTAGTGCTGGATCTCTTCTCACGCCAAGTAATTGGTTGGTCAATGAAGCCAAGGATGTGCAGCGACCTTGCTATCGACGCGATGCTGATGGCCGTTTGGCGACGCAAGCCACAGCAGCAAGTGATGATTCACTCAGACCAAGGCAGTCAGTTCAGTAGCTCAGATTGGCAAAGCTTCCTTAAGGCCAACAATGTGGTCAGCAGCATGAGCCGACGGGGAAACTGCCACGACAATGCCGTAGCCGAGAGCTTTTTCCAGCTTTTGAAGCGGGAACGGGTTCGACGAAAGACCTACGCGACACGTGACGAAGCCCGGAGTGATATTTTCGATTACATCGAGATGTTCTATAACCCAAAACGTCGACACAGCAGTGCTATGCAGCTGTCTCCAGTAGAGTATGAGAAACGCTATTTCCTGAGCTTGGAGAGTGTCTAGGAAACCAGGGGCGATTCA
>NZ_PEMX01000091.1:0-1236 GCF_002759075.1 Pseudomonas sp. 382 | reverse complement strand
TGTAGTGGTCTAATGAAACCGGACACTCATTTAGGCGAGAATGCTCGCCCCAAAGAGGTGTCTGATGACCAAGCAACGCCGTACCTTTACCCCTGAGTTCAAGCGCGAAGCAGCCTGTCTGGTGCTCGACCAAGGCTACAGTCATGCCGAAGCAGCCCGCTCGCTCGGCTTGGTCGAGTCGGCCCTGCGCCGCTGGGTTAATCAGCTTCAGCAGGAGCGCGGCGGCATCACGCCGGCCAGCAAGGCGTTGACGCCAGAGCAGCAGAAAATCCAAGAGTTGGAAGCTCGAATCACGCGCCTTGAACGCGAGAAATCAATACTAAAAAAGGCTACCGCGCTCTTGATGTCGGAAGATCTCGAGCGTACTCGCTGATACACCAACTCAGCGCCCATGAGCCCGTTGACTGGTTGTGCGAAGTGTTTGAAGTCACTCGCTCAAGTTATTACGCACATCGTCATAAACGGCGAACTCCGGACGTTGAGCGATTGCGATTGCGCAGTCGAGTAAATGAGTTGTTCACTCGAGGGCGAAGTGCGCCTGGCAGCCGCAGCATCAAGGCAATGATGCGAGAAGAAGGTGAGCAAATCGGGCGGTTCAAGGTGCGCAGTCTGATGCGTGAGCTGGCGCTGGTCAGCAAGCAGCCGGGATCACACGCCTACAAAAAGGCCACGGTAGAGCGGCCAGATATTCCGAATATCCTGAACCGAGCGTTTGATGTCGAAGCGCCAAATCAGGTGTGGTGTGGAGACATCACTTACGTTTGGGCGCAGGGCAAATGGCATTATCTGGCAGTTGTCATGGATCTATACGCACGCAGAGTAGTGGGCTGCGCCTTATCAGAGAAGCCGGATGCAGACTTAGTCGTCAAAGCGCTGGACGTAGCTTACGAACAACGTGGAAAGCCTCAAGGGCTGATGTTCCATTCCGACCAGGGATCGCAATATGGCAGTCGCCAGTTCCGCCAGAGACTATGGCGCTACCGAATATGCCAGAGCATGAGTCGGCGGGGTAACTGTTGGGATAATGCGCCGATGGAGCGAGTGTTTCGCAGCCTGAAATCAGAGTGGATACCGACCACGGGCTACCTGACTGGGCAGCAAGCTCAACGAGATATTAGTCAGTACCTGATGGGCCACTACAACTGGCTCCGGCCCCATCAATTCAACAATGGACTGGCTCCGGCCAAAGCTGAAGAAAAACTCAAAACCGTGTCCGGAATGAGTTGACCACCACAA
>NZ_PEMX01000090.1:0-1273 GCF_002759075.1 Pseudomonas sp. 382 | reverse complement strand
GGGGTCGCCTCAGAAAACGGAAAATAAAGCACGCTAAGCCGGTTGCAGCGGTCGTAGCGGCCTGAACTTGCCCGCGCCGATCTTGGCGCTGCTGCGCCAGAGGTAATCGCCGGTGAGGTTGATGTGCTCCCAACCG
The DNA here is from genome assembly GCF_002759075.1 of Pseudomonas sp. 382. NCBI lineage: Bacteria > Pseudomonadati > Pseudomonadota > Gammaproteobacteria > Pseudomonadales > Pseudomonadaceae > Pseudomonas > Pseudomonas sp. 382. The sequence continues at coordinate 1,137 of NZ_PEMX01000090.1, read as the reverse complement.
AGCGGCGACAGGTACTGCAACAGCGCGTCATCAACGGCATGGCCGTTGCCACGCAGCGCGTGCGCAGCCCGTTCCAGATAGACCGTGTTCCACAACACGACGGCAGCCGTTACCAGATTGAGGCCGCTAGCCCGGTAGCGCTGCTGCTCGAAACTGCGGTCGCGGATTTCACCCAGGCGGTTGAAAAACACTGCCCTGGCCAGCGCATTGCGCGCCTCGCCCTTGTTCAGGCCGGCATGCACGCGGCGGCGCAGTTCCACGCTTTGCAGCCAGTCCAGGATGAACAGCGTGCGCTCGATGCGGCCCAGCTCGCGGAGCGCCACGGCCAGGCCGTTCTGGCGTGGGTAGCTGCCGAGCTTTCGGAGCATCAGGGAGGCCGTCACCGTGCCCTGCTTGATCGAGGTGGCCAGCCGCAGGATTTCGTCCCAATGGGCGCGGACGTGCTTGATGTTGAGCGTGCCGCCGATCATGGGTTTCAGCGCGTCATAGGCGGCGTCGCCCTTCGGGATGTAGAGCTTGGTGTCGCCCAGGTCGCGGATGCGCGGCGCGAAGCGGAAGCCCAGGAGGTGCATCAGGGCGAAGACGTGATCGGTGAAGCCCGCCGTGTCGGTGTAATGCTCCTCGATCCGCAAGTCGGACTCGTGGTACAGCAGGCCGTCGAGCACGTAGGTCGAATCGCGCACGCCGACGTTCACGACCTTGGTGTGAAATGGCGCGTACTGGTCAGAAATGTGGGTGTAGAACGTCCGCCCTGGGCTGCTCCCGTATTTCGGGTTGATGTGGCCGGTGCTCTCGGCCTTGCTGCCGGTGCGGAAGTTCTGGCCGTCCGACGATGAGGTGGTGCCGTCGCCCCAGTGCTCGGCGAAGGGATGGCGGAACTGTGCGTTGACCAGATCGGCCAGCGCCGCCCCGTAGGTTTCGTCGCGGATGTGCCAGGCTTGCAGCCAAGCCAGCTTGGCGTAGGTCGTGCCGGGGCAAGACTCCGCCATCTTGGTCAGGCCCAGGTTGATCGCGTCGGCGAGGATCGTGGTCAGCAACAGGTTCTTGTCTTTGGCCGGGTCGCCCGATTTCAGATGCGCGAAATGCCGAGTGAAGCCCGTCCATTCGTCCACCTCCAGCAGCAGTTCGGTGATCTTG